>JAPPGV010000114.1:0-12893 GCA_028821235.1 bacterium | reverse complement strand
CCCCCCCCCCCCCCCCCCCCCCCCCCCCCCCCGCCCCCCCCCCCCCCCCCCCCCACGGCTACGACCACTTCCTCCGCTACATAGTCCCCCGCCTCCAAGCCCGGGGCGTTTCCGATTCGGATCTGGACACGCTCCTACGGAAGAACCCCGCCCGCCTGCTGGCCGGACGTGTCGGCGCGTGACGGCGGTTCGATCCCTCGCCCCCCTTCCATCGCCGAGGCTTCGATCGCTAAGGCTCGGTCCGCCGGGGCCTACTCCTTGGAACCGACCGATGCCTACGGCCGGACCAGGCAGATCACGTCGAGACGGCCATTGAGTTCACCCAACTCCTATGTGACGGTGCCAGAATCAGTCCTGAGATCCCGAACTTCGGTTATCAGACCCCGACCCGAGCTCTCAGAACTCGTTGAACGCGGCCTGGAGCCCTTTGCGCTCAGTTGCCGCGACCGCTAGCTCGGCCTTGATGTTGCCAAGCTCTTTTCTCATCTCCGCCTTGAACGCGCCGAGTTCCCGCGCGACGGAAAACATGAAGCGCAACAGGATTCCTATCGTGACGACCTGCAGGCCGACGATCCCGATGAGTTCCAACATGGTCCTGTTCTCCTAACCCGCGAGCAGTGTAGCCGGTGTCAAGCGAGCAGCACTACTGCACACCTTAAGTATACGATCAACATGGCCTGACAATGCCGATCTTTCAAGCGATAGTTTTCGCGTTCTTACCCGATCACACCGTACCCCTTAATACACCTACCGGCACCGTGCGCAGTCTGCCTGCCGGCTGAACCCGCGGGTGTCCGTAACAGCGGGTAGTACAGTTCCGGGCATGAGCGATACCACCAACAAGGACATTCTGAGCGTCGTGGCGTGGGTACGGGCCGAGCCCGGCGCCGAGGACACGGTTCGGGAGACGCTGGCGGGCTTCGTTGCCCCCACCCTCAAGGAAGAGGGTTGCGTCGACTACCAGCTACACGGCGTCAACGACGATCCCGGCCTCTTCTATTTCGTCGAGTACTGGCGGAGCGAGGAAGACCTGGAACGTCACATCGCCTCGCCCCACATCCGGGACGGAAGCGACGCGGTCACTCACCTGATCCTGGAGCACGGCGAGATGAGGATGACGCAGATCGCCTGAGCGACCCCGGCTTCGGCCGAGGGCCTAGTTCAGCGCCGGGCGGTGATGGCCACCTGTTCGACCAGAAGGTCGGCGGTCACGGTGCGCCGGGCCGCCAACTCGGATGCTGCCCTGCCATGCCAGTAGGCGGCCGACCGGGCCGCCTCCGCGCCGTCCCCCCCGGCGGCGGCCCAGAAGGCTCCGATCATTCCCGCCAGCACGTCGCCGGTGCCGATGGTGGCGAGCTCGCGACCGCCCGAGTTGACCAGCCACCGGTCCGCTCCCATGACGAATGTGGGAGCGCCCTTCAGCAACACGGTAGCTCCCGTGTCCTCGGCCAATCGGGCCGCCTCCTGGTAGGTCGCTGCCCGTCCGGTCAAGCGTCGGAACTCTCCCGCGTGCGGGGTGATGACGGTGTCTCCAGGGCGGGCCAGGCCTCCCGGATCGCCGAGAGCGTTCAGGGCATCAGCGTCGGCTGCCACCGGCCCTTGCCAACCCCGGAGAAGCCCGCTAACGAAAGGCCCGAGGTCGGGGGACGACCCCAGGCCGGGTCCGATGATCACGACATCGAAGCGCTGAGCGAGTTCCAGCACCTGGGGGAGGTCGGCCGCCGATAGCGAGCGGCCCGATCCGATCGCCCGGGTCATGATCTCGGGTGCCCGGACCTTTTCCTCGACCGTGGGGGGACAGGCGATCATCACCGCCCCGGCGCCGGCTCGCAGCGCCGACCGGGCGGTCAGGGTGGCGGCCCCGTCCAGGCCGTCCGAGCCGCCCACCACCAGCACCGAACCCGCCGACCACTTGTGTGCGGTGCGGGACCGCACGGGAAGCGGGGCGTCCGCATCCTCGCACAGCCACATCTCCGGCGCCACATCCGGCAGGCCTATGTCGGCCACCACGACATCGCCGCACCGGTCGGGACCCGAACCCACCAGGTGCCCCACCCGATATCCGTGGAAGGTGACCGTGGCCCGGGCGCAGGGTGTCCCTCCGGCCGCCTCTCCCGTGGTGGCGTCCAGCCCGGACGGCACGTCGACCGCCAACCAGGGCAAGCCGGTTCCGTCACCGGGGCCGGGCGGAGTCCAAGATGAGAGGTCGGGTGGCTCCCCACGGAAGCCCGCTCCGAACAGAGCGTCGATCACCATGTCAGCATGCCTGGTATCCGACCAGCGCCGGACCCGCGCCCCTTCGCGGCTGGCCAGGTCCCGCGCCCATATCGCCGGATCGGTGCGCGGCTCGGCCAGCGGGTAGATGTCCACCGCTATCCCCCGCCCCGCCAGATACCGGGCCGCCACGTATCCGTCGCCCCCGTTGTTACCGGGACCGGCCAGCACCGCCACCGTCGACCCGTAGCCTGCCCCCATGGCTACCGCCTGCAAGGCGACCGCCAGGCCGGCCCGGTCCAGCAGGGTGCGCGGATCCGCGGTGGCCATCGCATCCTGGCGCCGGGATTGCTCAGCCGTGAGAACGGGAATCATCAACCAGCACTGTAGACCTACCGCGCCACCACTGACCCAAGTAGGTTGACTCGACTGACCAGGTCACCATCCAACGGCGGGTCAGCGGTCATGCATGGGAGGGCGGTCAGCCTCCGGCGCGACGGCCAGCCCGCTCCAGACCATGTCCACGGTCTGTTCGATGCGTCTCCTCGACTCGGGAACCCCGAACATGTGCCGCATGAAGACCGCCCCGACCATGGCTTGGACGGCTATCTCCAGGTCGACATCGGCCCGGATCTCCCCCCGGTCCACACCGCGCCTCAGGACCATCATCGCCTCGTCCCGGCGTGGGCGCAGCAGCCGTTCACGCATCAACTCGAAGAGTTCGGGACTTCGCGTTTCCTCGACGAGAAGAGCGCCGATCATCCCGAAGCCCGGACCCCGCCGCACGGCTTGGCGCATCTGCAGGATCATCTCGACAATGTCGGAACGCGTGTCACCCGTGTCCGGCAGCGGGCCCAGATCGTCTCTCAACGCCCCTAGGGCGGCGGCCACCAACTCCTCCTTCGACGCGTAGCGGCGGTAGATGGTGGTCTTCCCGACACCTGCCTCGGAAGCCACCCCCTCGACCGACATCCCTGCATATCCCCGGTCTGTCAACAGCTTCAGAGCAGCGCGGAGGATGGCTTGGTCGGTCTGCGGATCTCGGGGCCGGCCGGGCCTGGGGTCATCCCTCGTCATGGGAAGACCCTATTCGGCGTCGGTTCGGGATCCTCCGTCTTGGGGTAGATGGCGTGGCGGCATGAACTTGACGATGAACACCGAGCCGGACAGCGCCACTCCGGCCGCAACCAGCACGGCTACGCCGAGCGCGTCGGAGAAGGCCGCTCCGGCCGCTTCCGCCAACCGCGTCCCGATCTCTCCCGGAAGCATCGACGCGATCCTGGAGGCCGCTCCCACCGAATCACGGGCAGCAGTTGCCGCCTCGGCGGGCAATCGGGTAACAACATCCTCCATCCGGCCGCTGTAGACGGTGTTCATCACGGAGCCGATCACCGCCACGCCGAAGGCTCCCGCCACCTGCCGGGTCACGTCGTTCATCGCCGAGGCCACACCGGCGTTCGCCTCAGGTACGGCGCCCATCACGGCGTCGGTGGACGGGGCCATCACGTTGCCCATTCCGAAGGCCATGCAGAAGAAGGTCAGGCCTATGACCCAGTACTCGGTCTGCGGGTCCCAGAAGGAAATGGAGATCAGCACCGCGCCCAGTACCACCAAGCCCGGAGCCACCACCTTGTTGGTACCCAGCCTGGACACCAGCCGATGGCTCAGACCGGCGCCGGCCGCCATCCCGAGGGCCACGGGAACCATCCGCAACCCGGCTTCCAGCGGGGTGTAGCCCTGGACGAACTGGAGGTACTGCGTCATCCCGAACACCATCCCGAACAGGGCGAAGAACCCGATCGAGATCGCGCCTGCCCCCGCCGAGAATCTCGGGTTGCGGAAGAACGCCAGGTTGAGCATCGGGTGGTCGGTCCTGATCTCCCAGTAGACGAAGATCGCGACCAGGAGTGCTCCCACCCCGAAGCCGGCCAGCACCAAGCCATCCGTCCATCCCCGCACCGGGGCCTCGATGATCGAGAACACCAGGATGGTCACCGCCGATATGGACAGCACCGCACCCGGGATGTCCAGCGGGACCGGGTGCGGATCCCGGCTCTCGGGCACCACCAGGACCCCAGCGACCAGCGCCACGATGATGATCGGGATGTTGATGAAGAACACCGACCCCCACCAGAAGTGCTCCAGAAGCAGGCCACCGGCCAGGGGGCCGAGGCCCACACCCAGACCTGAGACCCCGGCCCAGATCCCGATGGCCTTGCCGCGCTCGTCCCGCGGGAACACATTGGTGAGGATCGACAGGGTGGAGGGCATGATGAGCGCTCCGCCGATTCCCATCAGGGCGCGTGCCGTGATGAGCTGGCCGCTCGAGGCCGCCTGCGCCGCGAACAGGCTCGACAGCCCGAAGATCACGAGACCCACCTGGAGCGCAAGCCTCCGCCCGTAGCGGTCTCCCAGTGAACCCATCGTCAGGAGGAGCCCGGCAAACACCAGGATGTAGGCGTCCACCATCCACTGAAGCGACGTGGCCGAGGCGCCGAACTCCCTCTGCAGCGTGGGGATGGCGACGTTCAGGATCGTGTTGTCCAACCCGATGATTAATAGGCTCGTCGAGAGAACCCCGAGCGTCCACCATCGCCTCCGGTAAGCGACCGACTCTTTCGAGACCGGCTCCGTACTCGCCATGGAGATACCTCCTTATCAAAACGATACGGTAGCGTTTCTATATGCTAGAGGCCTGAAGGACCTTGTCAACTCGGTGGATGCGCCTCGGTCAAGAGCCAACACCGCAAGGCGCTCGTCGCGGTGCGGGCAGTCGGATGGAGGCGGCATAGAATCCCGGGCGTCCCGGCGATCGTCTCATACGAGGACAGCGCCAGCAGCGGAAGGGAAACGGCATGACCATTGTCCTGGCGACTTACACGACGGCACCCGGCAAGGACGGCGAAGTGGCGGACCTGCTCAGGAGCTACACGGCCCTGGTGCTGGAGGAGCCGGGGTGCCTCGCGTTCGAGGTCTACAGGAGCGTGGACGACCGGCGCCGGTTCCTGCTTCTCGAGAAGTATGTCGATCGGGCCGCGTTCGCCGCGCACCAGGCAACCGAGCACTTCACGGAAGTGGCTGTCAAACAGATCCGCCCCCTGCTGGACGACCGCAGCGTCGAGATAGTGGACGCATAGGCCGGAGGTCCGGGCCGGATGTCCCCCTGGCGGCGGGGTAGGGACGGGACCCGGCAGAGGGGCAGATCCGGAACGCCGAGCGCGCCCAAATCCCACGGCATCGCGCCTCCTCCACCGTTGAGGCTGCTTGCTTGACGGGTCTACAAGATCCCCCTTAGGATCATTCGGGAGGTCCGGTCCCACGACAGTACGAGGCATCACATTCGCATGTCTGACCAATCACAGGGTTTGCCGGCCTCTCCTCGTCGCATCAGGATCTCGCTTCCGGGTTCGGGCGCCGCCGCTGTCGCCGACCTCTTGGATGATGATTGTCCCGATACCTGCTCGGCCTTGTGGGACCTCCTCCCGCTCCGTCTCAAGGCGACCCATGACATATGGTCGGGACACTTGATACGCTCCCATTTGGAGGGTGACACCTATCTCGAACCCGAGAACGTCCTCACCTATATTCCCGTGCCGGGCGATGTCTTCTATTACTACAGACCGGCTCGCTACTACCGGGGCTCACCGTACGGCAGGCTGGAATCCGCCGAAATAGGGATTGTGTACGACCACGACACGAGACCGCAGGGTCCGAGGGGACCTGAAGCAGTGAACCTGTTCGCCGAGATATCCTCCGGTCTGGCAGAATTTCGCACGGCGTGCGAGGCGATGATCTATGAAGGCCAGAAAGAATTGATCATCGAGAGAATGGACGATCCTTGAGAAGGCTGGTCTTCGAACTCGAGGGTACAACGGCGATAGCCGAAATGCACGAAGACATCGTGCCCGGCACGTGCGATGCCGTATGGGAGATCCTCCCGGTGGAGGGCATGTCAATCCATGCGAACTGGGCGAGCCGCGAGATCATGCTGCATCTTCAAGGCGACAAGATCCTCAGGCTTCCGCCCGAAGGGCCGTCCAGTCACGGGGTAGTAGCACCCGGAGACGTCGTCTATTTCTGGCGGGCGCCTCAGATGTCCCGAGGGAAGCAGCTCGCTTACAGTTCGGAGTTCGAGCGGGAGCTCTCGGAGTTCGCCATCTTCTATGGCGAGCCGTCCGGCTTGGGTCTGGCGACGAGTGATCCGGCCCGGGAGGAGGACCCGACTCTTCAGGTCACGACGCTGTTCGCGACCTTCATCGACCTCCCTGCGGACTTCGTGAACAAGTGTGAGGAGATCCGCCACAAGGGCCTCAAGCGGCTGGTTGTGAAGCGATACGAGGAATGACAGGCGGGGCCGGATGACAAGGGTTCGAATAGCACTCGGGGCGGTTGAAGCCTTCGCCGAGTTGGACGAGGTTGCCGCCCCGAGAACGACCGCTTGGCTGCGAGAACAGCTTCCGATGAGGACCCAGGCCATTCACAGCATGGAGAGCGGCAGGGAAGTGTATGCCTTGCTTGACACCCAAGGGCCCATCCCGGAGGAGAACCAGACCATCTACCAGTGCGTCGGAGATCTGTTCGTGTACCACAAGCCGGCAATCTTCGTGGAACCGGCGTGGCCGAGGCATGTGCGTACCTTTCTCGTCATCGGGTTCATATACGAGCGAGACAGCGCGATCAGGGGCATGAGCGGACCGCTGGCCACCAACATCGTCGGCCGGATCACCCAAGGCATGGATGCCCTGGCTCACGAGGCGCCCCGCATGCGGAAGGAAGGCTTCGGCGAGATCGCGATCAGCGTCCTCTGAGCCGGTTGGGCGTGATGCTGGATCTTGTCATCGGCGGCGGCCGGGTAGCCGACGGTTCCGGGGAGCCGCTCTACACGGCGGACATCGGAGTCACCGGGGAGCGGATAGTCCGAGTCGGGAAGATCGACCGCGACGAGGGCCGGACGCGCATCGACGCCACCGGACTGATCGTGGCTCCCGGTTTCGTCGACGCGCACACCCACTCGGACATCACCATCCTGGTCGACCCGAGAGCCGAGAGCGCGGTCCGCCAAGGCGTGACCACCCAGGTCTTCCCGAACTGCGGGATGGGTCTGGCTCCCGCCGTCGGGGATGCGCAGGCGGACATTGCCGAGCGGGTGGGACGGTTCGGCATCGAGGTCGACTGGAACACGGTGGGCGAGTACTTCGATCGGGTCCGATCCGTGGATCCTGCCGTCAACGTCGTGCCCATGGTTGCCCAGGGCACGGTCCGGATGGCGGTCATGGGGTTCAGCCAGGCCGAGCCCACCCCGGCCCAGTTGGAGACCATGAGGGACCACGTCCGTGAGGCTATGCGCAGCGGAGCCCGGGGAATGTGCTCGGGCCTCAGGTACGTCCCCGGCGGATACGCGAGCCGGGGGGAGCTCATAGAGCTTGCCCGGATCGTCGGCGAATACGGAGGCGTGTACGCCAGCCACATCCGGAGCGAGGGTGACAACGGGGACTGGTTCGACGCTATCGACGAGGCCCTGGCGATCGGACACGGTGCCGGCGTACGGGTACAGATCTCCCATCTGAAGGCACTCGGGGCCGATGTGTGGGGTAAGAGCGGGAGAGCGCTCGCGGCGATCGAGAAAGCCCGCGAACAGGGTGTCGACGTCTTGGGCGACCAGTACCCGTACGACGCCACCAGCAGCACCCTCTTCGTTCTGTTCCCCCAGTGGTGCCAGGAGGGTGGCGTCGAAGCCTTCCTGTCACGAACGGCCGATGCCGCGCTGAGGACGGACATCGAGAGTGCCTTCTCCAAGTCGCTGGCGTTGCGGGGCGGCGGGGACAGGATGACGGTCTCCGAATACGGGCCCGACCCCCTGCTGGAGGGGAAGACCCTCGCCCGCATCGCCGAAGAGCGCCGAGAAGGGGTCTTCGAGACTGCCGCGAGCATGCTCGAGACGTCGAGCGGGCGGGTGAGCATGGTGTTCCACACGCTCGAGCGGGACGACATCGAGAGGATCTTCGTGAACCCTCTGGTCATGGTGGCGAGCGACGGGTCGGCTGTCGCCCCCCACGGCAAGCTGGCCGCCGACTACTACCCCCATCCCCGGAATTACGGATGCTTCCCGAAGGTGTTGGGAGACTTCGTCCGCGGACGGAAGCTGTTGCCCGTCGGAGAAGCGGTCCGGAAGATGACCTCCCTGCCCGCCGAGCACTTCGGGCTCGAGCAACGAGGCCGCATCCGGCCCGGATGGTATGCGGACCTGACCATCTTCGACCCCGGCACCGTGGCCGATCAGGCGACCTTCGAGAATCCTCGCGAGTTTCCCGCTGGGATCCCCCACGTGATCGTCAACGGGCAGCTGGTCGTCGAGCAGGGAAGCCACACCGGGAGCCGGCCCGGCGAGGTGCTTGCTGCGGGTGAGGGATAGGAGTCCGATGGTTTCCTTCGGTGTGGGGATGGCCCCGGTCGAGCCGCTCGAGAAGATCACGTCGGTGGCCAGGATGGCCGAGGAACTCGGGTTCGACAGCTTCGTGCATGCCGATCAGAGGTTCGCCGGCGAGAAGGACGTCTTCGTGACCCTCGCCGCCGACGCGATGGCCACCAGCCGGATCAACGTCGGGCCGTGCGTGGCCGACCCGTACACCCGGATCCCGGCCATGACCGCGCTGGCTGTCGCGACCCTGGACGAACTGTCCGGAGGCCGGGCCCTCCTGACCCTCGGAGCAGGCGGGTCGGGCTTCCCGCAGTTGCACCTCGAGCGTCGCCGAGTCAATCAGGCACTGCGCGAGACCATCATCATGACCCGGTCGCTCTTCAGCGGGGAGACCGTCAATTTCGACGGCAGCATCTTCAAGCTGTCGGACGCACGCCTGAACATCGACGTGAGGCCGGACATCCCGATCCTCGTCGCCACCCGGAGTCCTAGGAACCTGGAGCTCGCGGGCGAGTTGGCGGACGGAGCGGTGATCGCCACCTACGTGTCGAGAGAACAGCTCGAGTACGCGATCGGACTGGTCCGGCGGGGAGCCCGCAAGGCCGGGCGGCGCCTCGAGGACATCCGGCTGGTGTCCTGGGCCTACACCTCGATCTCGGACGACGGCCGGCAGGCAGTGGAGAACGTGCGGCCTTTCGTGACCCAGGCCCTCGTCAATACCTCCCCGGATGCCTATACCACGATCTTCGACGGGTTCGGCGAAGAACTGCCGGGTTTCCTCATCCGGTGCCGGGAGTTGGGACGTGAGGGACTCGAGACCGCATACAGGGACCGGGAACACCTGACGGACGAGGTCATCAAGCGGTTCTCGGTGGCCGGGACCGCCGATGACTGCATCAGGAAGATCCGGGAGATCACCTCGATGGGGATCCACGAGATCTGGCTGAGATGCTTCTCCGCGCCACGGTCCGAGGGGGAGCACGAAAAGGTGATCGTGCCGTTCGCCAAGCAGGTGTTGCCGCACTTCGGGGTTGGCGGTTCCGCTTCCTGAACGCCGCTCACTCCGATGGGCGGACGTTCCCGACGTGCATCTCGAGCAACTTCTCGCGCACCGCCTTGGCCGTGGCGAAGAAGTCGATGCTGGTCCGCATGGACGGATCCCGGACAGAGGGCAGGTCCACCGGCACCTCGGCCACGATCGAACCCGGTCTCGGCGACATTACGAGGATGCGGTTGGATAGGAATACAGCCTCCTCGATGTCGTGGGTGACCAGCATCGCGGTCGCGCCCAGATCCCTGATCATCGTGCCCAGCTCGTGCTGGAGGGCCTCCTTGGTCAACTCGTCCACTCCCGTGAACGGCTCGTCCATCAACACGATCGACGGCCCATGCACGAAGGCTCGTGCTAGCGAGACCCGCCGCTGCATCCCACCCGACAACTCGATCGGGTAGGAGTTCTCGAAGCCTTTCATCCCGATCATCCGGATGAGATCGTCCACGTTGTCCTTCGACCCTCCGTCCTTGACGACCTCCAGCGGAAGCTTGATGTTGTCGTACACCGTCCTCCACTGCATCAGGCTGGACTCCTGGAAGACGTACCCGACCACGAAGCGACCGTCCGAGCGTTCCCGCTCGATCCTCCCCTCGGTCGGACTGTCCACGCCGGCTATCAACCTGAGCAGGGTGCTCTTGCCGCAGCCGCTGGGTCCGACGATGGCGAGGGTCTCCCCTCTACGAACCTCGAACGAGACGTCGGTCACCGCATCCACATCCTCGCCCTTGGCCGTCGAGTAGCGCTTGCCCACTCCCTCCATCGTTACGACGCGCGCCGAGGTCATACGCGTTCGTGCCAAGGCATCAGGCGTCGCCCGAGGAACACCACGCCTCCGTAGAGAGCCAACCCAAGGATCGTGAGTATCACGAAGGCTCCGAAGGCGGCGGTGGTGTTGAACGTGTACTGGGAGTTCAGGATCAGGAACCCGAGTCCCTCGTTCGAGCTGACGAACTCCGCGACGATCGCCCCGACCAGAGCTCCGGATACAGCGATCCGCATCCCGTCGAAGAAGTAGGGCAGGGAGTTGGGGAGGCGCACCTTGTAGAACACCCTCACGTTTCCGGCCCCCAGGGAGTTGAGAAGGTACACCAGGTTCCTGTCCACGGAACTCAAGCCAGAACTCACGTTGATGACGATCGGGAAGAACGTCAGGATCACGATCAGGATGACCCGTGAGGTGTTGGTGAAGCCGAGCATGACGTAGAGAATCGGAGCGATCGCCACCTTGGGCAGCACCTGGAGCGCAACCACGTAGGGCATCACGATCCGGCTGAGCATGTCCGAGAGGGTTATCAGCACCGCCAGCAGGAAGCCGAATGCCACCCCGATGGCACACCCCACCAAAGCCGCACGAAGCGTGACCAGAGTGTGGTCCAGCCACCGGATGTCCCCGGTGAAGTAGATCTGGAACACCTGCGACGGGGGTGGGAACAGAAACCTCGGAATCTCGAGTACGTCAACCAGTACTTCCCAGAGAGCCAGACCGAGAAGGAACGAAAGGAAGGACAGGCCGCGACCCGTCAACGAGGACAGGTCGCGGCCGACCTTCGTGCTACTGCGAGCCAACCCCTGGCTCCTTACGGTTCGCTTACGAACTCGTTCGTGTACAGGGTCGTCGGGTCGAAGTCCTTCTCTATCTCGAACAGCAGCCGCAGCGACGGGAGGGTCTCGGCGATGAGGTCAGGGTCGAACCACCCCAGTGCGAGCGGATCCATGCCGGCCGCATCCTCGGGGTCGATCCCGTACTGGGCCTCCAGGGCCACCTTCCACTCCGCCAGCGTCTGGTCGAAGTCGCGGCCGTCGTTGATGGTGATGAAGTCCGTGACGCACTCCTCCGCGTTGACGGCGCAGAAATGCAGCGAACGGGTCGTGACCTCGGCGATGGCCCTGGCCACGTCGGGGTGCTCGTCCAGCAGGCGCTTCTGGATCACCACGCCGGTCATCGGCGCCGCGATGCCGAACTCGGCGAACAGGAAGGCTCCGATGGTGTCCCCCTGCTCGGGAGCGACGATCGAGAGGCTGGCGATCGCCCTGGCAAAGGCAACGATCGCATCTACCTGCCCGGTGAGCAATGCCGGATTCAGGGCGCCGAACCCGATGTTCTGGATGGTGACGTCGTCCTTCGAGACTCCCTGGGCCTCCAGGAACACGTCGAGGTACAGGGCCGACAGGCTGCCCTGCGGAGCGGCGATCGTCTTCCCGAGGAGGTCAGCCGGAGTGCTGATCCCCTTCCCCTCCAGGAACATGAGAGCAACGGGATTGCGCATGGCGCCGGCCGATATGGCGATCAGCGGGGGCGCATCCGGGTTCCGGTCGGCTATCAGCATCTCGTCCAGGATGCTGCCCTGGGTGTAGGCGAATCCGCTCCGATCGGCTGCCACGGCCTGAACCGCCTGGGACGTTCCGTCCAGCGCCACGACCTCGATGTCGATGTTCGCCGCTTCGAAGAACCCTTGCGCCTGGGCCGCGTAATCCTGCGGCGCGCTGCTGGTGACGCCCCCGACGTACAGCGTGACCGTGACCGGTTCCATCGGTTCCTCGGCCTGGGTAGTCGCGGTTGTTGTGGTCGGAGCAGCGGTGGTAGTGGGTGCTTCATCTGCCGGAGCCTCGGTGGCAGGTGTCGCAGCCGTGGTCTGCGGCGCCGCGGTGGTCTGGGGTGCAGCAGCCGTAGTGTCGGGCTCCTCCTCCGACCCGCATGCAGAAACCACCACCAGCAGTGCAGCAAGCAGGAGTGCTAGCGAGGTTCGTCTCATCTTTTCTTCCTTTCGCCGGATTCAGAAGACCTGGGATCCGAGTGGTCGCGAACCGGCCAGGGTCTCTATACGCGACACTACCGGGCAGTTCGCGAAAGCGCTGGTGAGAGGGGCAAAATCCTTGGCTGAGGGTGAAACCTCGCTGGAATCGCGGATGGACTGGTTCCCCGGTTCGCGGAGGCCTCGATGTCCGATGAACACCGGTTGGTCTGCGCCTGTCAGGTGTGCGCGTGCTGGGAGCTTCGGTTGTTGCGGCTAGCACCGGGGCCTCCGCATCACGAGGCGGCGCCCGAAACCCACGGAATGGCGCGGCCTCATCACATAGAACCGCTGCGGTGACCCGGACTCGTCTTCCTCGCATCGCCTAGCCGGCATCGGCACGTCGCCGGGCCGGTCCCGGATGGATTCTCAGATGTTTCCCACCTGGTCTTCAGGTGATTCACAGGTTGGGGTC
>JAPPGV010000113.1 GCA_028821235.1 bacterium | reverse complement strand
GCCCGGCGGTGGTGCCGTTGGTGATCGAGTCGAGTTGGGTCCAATCGACACCGAGCTGGTCGAGTGCCGAGAGAACCCCGTCGTAGAGCTGGCTAGGGGTGGTAAGTGCCTTGGCTGTACGGGTGTTGCCATCATCGTCGATGACTACCGCGTCGGTAAAAGTACCGCCTATGTCCACCGCTACGCGCATCGGCTCCCCAGGAGATGGCTGCTAGCTACAAGCGAACAACGCGCCAGCGCGCGCCGACACGTTGAGAGAGGTCTCTTCGCTGATCGGGTTTTTCTTCCGCCCGCTACCGGAGCAGCCGGGCGTACCGAATAGGCATCCTACGGGGCGGGAGTGGCCGGTGCAACCTGGCGGTAGGTCAGGGGTTCCGGTCGCTGAAGAGGGTGCCGCCAACGGCCCAGTCGTCCGCGCCGATGTCATGGAAGACGACCGTGACCAGGTCCTTGGGCGAGCCCTGGTGATGGTGAACCACATTGCGGGCGATGCTGTCAGCCACCTCATCCGCAAGCTTGCGCTTCGCCTCCTGAAGGTCGCCCTCCACGAGGTCATACATGAAGTGAATATGAGCGAGCGGCATCAATACCTCCTCACGGGCAAACGGGCTACCACCCGACTAAGGGCACGATAACTGCCGTGACGATCAGGCGGTGCCGAGAGCGCGATACTCGACATGAGGCACGGAAGCCGTCTCCTCCTCGGTCGACTCCAGTGCCGTCGTGATCCGGCTGTAAGCCGTTACAACGTACACAACCCCTCCGACCGTAACGAGAACCGGTGCGGCTGTCGCAAGGGCGGGGCCGGCTCCTAGGGCAACTACGACCGTCATACCGGCGCCGCCGATCGCAGCCCACTTACCTTTATTCACCATGGCTTTCAGCACCCTTCGACCTGCCTGTCGGTACGTCATTTCGTCCTTGTAGACGTAAATGAGGTTCTCGGTAACGCTGACCACGCCTTCAAGCGCCATGCCGATGCATCCTGCGACCGCTGCGGTCTGGAGCGCCTCAGTTGCGACGATCCCGGTGGCATGGAGGGCGTTCAGCGTGTTGGCCTTCGCGAGTTCGAGGGGGGTCATGTCGGCACTGCCGCGGGCCAGGTTGTCACGGGCGGCCTCCCAAACGATGTTGGCATTGTTCATCATCCTTCCAGGCATATTGCTAACTGCTTTGATATGGCTGGCATGCTTCCCGTCGATGAAGGCGAGCACCGCGTCCTCCCCAAGATTCCTGATGGGGAATGGAATGCTCGACTCGTAGAAGGAACTCGCTAGATGGACCGGTCTCCAAGCACCGTGCATGCCCGCCAACGCGAACTTCGTCTTGAGCAATGGTGAGAGATCGTTGAACGTTGGAACAGCCGCCTGAAGGTTCAGAAGAGCTCCCCAGGCTCCTGCCGCTGCTGCTCGTGCCCACTCGTCAGTGTTGTCTCCGGCTGTCTTCGCGCCGGTCCGGAGCGGCTCGAAGGACCCCTGGCACTTTTCTCGGAAGATCCGGCCGTGCTCCAGAACACCGGCAGTGGCTATACCCAAAGCGTTTCCGATCTCGGTGGTCGTGGCGCGGGCCTTGTCGGTGGCTCTTCCGATTCCGGTTGTGGTGCTCTGGGTGATGCCGGCGGTCTTGTCGCCGGCAGCGGCGGTGGCCCTTCCGACCTGGGCCGCTGCGGTCCCGGCGATGTCGCTGATCGTTGCCTGCACGGAAGCTGTAACCGCTTGTGCCAACTCCGCCGGGTTGGCATGAAACCGCAGGTCGGCCTTCCTGACATCTCGAACCGTCGAGCTGGTGTATCGGTAGGCGACGCGGCTGGCTTTGGATGTGATCGATGCAACTCTTTGTGGCGCCCTGGTGACCTTCTGACCTGCGGACTTCAACTGTTGCGTTCGATTGCGGTCGCCGGAGCGTTGGGCGTCGTGATGTTCGGGCATACGGTTGGCATTCCCTCCCAGGAGCTTATGTCAGTGTAACAAAAACATGTGGCTTGTATCCCCGACGGCTCTGAGGTCTTCATCGGATACACATTGATGGTTCTACTTGCGATCTGCGCCACTCTTCAATTCGGCCCAGTTGCGCTGTCGCCTGAGGACATCAGTTTCGGGCGGTAGCATCGGGCTGTGACTGATATAGCCGCAGCCGACAATGATGCCCGACCGGTCGACGGGGACGCTGTGGCTGCCTCCTTGGGCGCCGCGCTCAGGAGACTTCGCAAGGCACAGGGGCTGACCCTGCAGCAACTGGCCTCCCGCTGTGGTTTGTCCCAACCGTTTCTCAGCCAGCTGGAGAACGGGAAGGCCATGCCCAGCCTCATGGCCCTCCACTACGTCGCCCAGGCTCTGGACACCACCGCTCACAGCCTTCTTCAGCCTCAGGAGCGGTTGGACACCAGCCTGGTCCGTCACGGCGAGGGTGAGACCTACCAACTCGTGGAAGGTGCCTCGGTGCGGTTCCTGACCCGGGGAGGTTCCCACCTCATGGAGCCGAACGAGGTGGAGTTCGACCCCGGCGTCGGTACGGTCAACACGGGCCACGAGGGTGAGGAGGTCATTTACGTGCTAGAGGGCTGCCTACGGGTGGAGCTGGAGGGCTCCGCGCCCGTCGAATTGGCCCGAGGCGATGTGTACACCTACCCGGCCACGATCCCGCACACGATCACGGCAGCCGGTCAGACCGGCTGCCGTTTCTTGGTGGTCTCGTCCCCACCCTCCTTCTGAGTAAGAGCCACTGGCCTTCAGCCGATCATGAATGCGGAAGCGTGGACGATTGCGCCTTGGTGGATGAGTGCTTGGCCCACCGTCCTCCCGTCGTTCACATGCAGCTCCGTGCCGAGGCCGACGCCTCGGTTCGCTACAGCCGCCGCCGTGGCGAAGCGCCTGATCCTGTGTAGGGCAAGGGTTGCCGACGGGCGTCCGTTTGCGGTCGGTCGTTCCAGCAGGTGCGAGCGGACCAACCCTTCCCAATGGGGGAGGAGCAGGCCGTGGTTACCGAACACCTCGATCGCCACCACGCGCCTGCCGTGGGCGACCACCACGCCGCACTGGCCGGGCAGCGGCCCCCGCCCGGCGAGGCGCCGGATCGTGTGGCCACGCTGCCGGTCGCGGCGGAGGAACTGCTCGGCGTCCCTAACGGCGCGAGTGCCGGAGTTGACTCCCAGACGGGCCAGTTCCTGGTCGATGGCGTTCCAAACAGCTGCTTGGTCGCTGCGGCGGGATCCTTCCCGGCGGACCGAATCCGCAACCGATGCGTTCTTCGCCCTCCGGGTCCGTCGGGGCGCGAAGGCCCTTCCGCGGGCAAACTCGCGACGGCCACCCCATCTGCCCTGCTCGAGGCACGACACGGGTATGTCCAGATGGGTGGACGGGGCCACCAGGACGCTCGTGTTGAGCACCCGGTCCTGGAGGCCGCCGATGAGCTGTTCTCCCTCCGGGATCAGGATGGGCCGGTTGGTCGGGTTCGCCACCTCAAGGGATGGCACTCTTGAGGCTTGTAATTCCTCGATCACGAGACCGGAGTTCGGGCCCGTGGCGATCTCCGGCAGGTCGTTCCCAGGCAAGTAGACAGGGAACAGCGAGATCCCCAGCCGGGTGATGGGTCGGCCGACCGCCGCCCGGTCCAGATTCGGGACACCCCGGCGCCGCTTCGGGACCCCGGCCTGTCCGCCTCCGGATCTCATCACATCCTCTGCTTCGCGTGTTCCACCGAAGAAGGTTCCGGAATCTCTCGTCCGTTCCATCCTGGTCTTTCCCCGGTACTCGCTCGCGGCTCGCGAGATCGACCGGAACGCCGCGGCAGTGCCCACAGCGCTGGCCTCGAAGTTGGAGATGCTCTCCCGCCGGACCCCGATGCGTCCCCCTTCCAAGTAGCTGTCCTGGTTGGCGCCCATGAACACGAACTCCCAGCCGGCTTCCTGCCGGCGGCTGATCAACTCCGCCACGCTTGTCTGGGTATGGCGGCGAGAGGCGTTTTCCATCCCGTCGCTGAAGATCACCACCAATTGGTCTTCCGCCGGTCGATCGTCCCGGGATCGGGCTTCTATGCGCCGGTCGGCGTGTTCGATGAGATCACCGATAGCGTCCATTAGTGGGGTCGTCCCTCTGGGGCGGTAGATGTCGGAGGTAAGTTCCGGTACGTCCTCGATACGCGCCGAATCGTGGATGATCTCGAACGGGCCCTGGCTGTCGAACTGCACGAGCGTGAGATGCGCTCTCCCGGGTTCCCGAGCCTGATCGGTAACGAACGTGTTGAATCCGCCGATCACGTCCCGGGCCAGAGCACTCATCGATCCGGAACGGTCGAGTAGGAACCAGAGCTTGGCCGGCTCGGTAACGGTTTCGTCAGTCAATGTATCTCTCCTTAGGTCTGGGGTGCCCACACGCCCCGCATTTAGGTAAGACGCCGAGACCCACCGATTTATTCCGATTTGACAATAACTCTAGCCAGAGGTTCTTGTCCTGTCAACACAAACTTGATATCATTGTAGGGATGGGGTGTGACACGAAGGCTCCCGATGGATACGATCCCCGGGCGTACCCGCCGGTCGCCGTCACCGTCGATGTGGTCACATTCACCATCGTCGACAACCACCTTCAGATCCTCCTGGTCCGGCGCGGGCAGCGCCCGGACAAGGGCCTCTGGGCTCTACCTGGGGGTTTCGTGCGCGAAGACGAGGGTCTCGAGGCGGCGGCTCTCCGCGAACTTCACGAGGAGACAGGGGTTGTCGCCGAGCCGCGCCATCTCGAACAACTCGGCACGTACGGAACGCCTGACCGTGACCCGCGGATGCGGGTGGTCACCGTCGCCTACTGGGCCATCCTCGCCAACCTCCCTGAACCCAAGGGAGGCGGAGACGCGGCCGAAGCCAGCCTCTTCTCCGTCGTGATGGTCGAAGCGGATGCTCTCAAGCTGGCCTTCGACCACGGCAACATCATCAAGGAGGCGGTGGAGAGGGTACGGTCGAAGCTCGAATACACCACCCTGGCCGCACAGTTCTGCCCTCCCGAGTTCACCGTCAGCCAGCTACGGCGGGTTTACGAAGCCGTGTGGAACGCCCGCATAGACCCAGGCAACTTCCATCGCAAGGTCACCACAAGTCCCGACTTTCTCCGCTCCACAGGCGGTTCTACGGATCCGCAGGCAAGAGGGGGGCGTCCAGCCAAGATTTATAGCCCTGGCGAGGCGGAGTACATTTCCTCACCGATCATGAGATCTCCGTCTCCTCGCCCCACACCTCGACGAAGACGGCCCCCTCCGGACCAGCCTCCGGACCGTTCAGGGACCGACTGAGCAGACGGCCGACACCCCAGGAGCTCGTTGGTCAACATCCGGAAATCACTGGAGGTCGTCTATAGATTTCCGGGTGGGAGATACCTGTATTCCACGGTAGAGCCGAAGCCGCTCCCGTTAAAGGGCAAGGCCCAGTGCGCCAGAGGGCCAGCGGAGATCCCGGACAACAACTACAGGAAGGACCCGAGCGCCTCCAGCAGGCCGGTGGGGTTGTCGACCGGGATGACGTGGGTGCTGTTTTCCACCTGTACCAGGGTTGCGTTGCCCATGCGGCTTGCCATCTCGGCCATGACATCGTGGTTGACGAAGCTGTCGGTTGCGTGGACCAGTAGGGCAGGGGTCGCCATGCCTTCCAGCCGTTCCCAGTGGTCGTCGGAGCGGAAGGGCCAGCGTTCGAAGAAGTAGGGGTCGTGCTTGGGTGCCAGCCGCCCGCCGTCGACCGGTCCGAAGCTGGTCAACGCGGTCAGCTCCAGCATCTCCTCGGGGGCATTGGGGAAGGCGAACCCGAGGCCGGTCCGTACATCGCCGTGGTCGGCGTGGCTGGTGGGTCGGGGGAAGAGGTCGGTCTCGCTCTGGGCGAACGACGCCTCCACGTCCACCACCACGATGCTTCCCACCCGGTCGGGGTTCTCCGCCGCGTACTGGATGGACACCAGGGCGCCCCAGGATGAACCCATCAGGTCCACCTGGTCCTCACCGAGGGCTTCGACGAGGGCGGCCAGATCCGCCACGTGGTCGGAGGTCGTGTAGTCGTGGCCCGCCGACCACTGGCTCTCGCCGTAGCCGCGGAAGTCGAGGGCCACCACCCGGCGCCGGTCACGGACACCGGCCGCCACGGCCTTCCAGTTCCAGGCGTTGCCGATCACTCCGTGCATGCATATCAGGGTCGTGCCCTCACCCCCGTAGTCCAGGTAATGCAGGCGGTTGCCTTGGGACCCGGTCGTGTATCCATGCCGGACGCTCGGCGTCTCCATGTGTCTCCTCCTTGATGGGTGGGACGGTTCGTTGCTCGCTCCGTGAGTTTGATCATATCTATTGCATCCGTGGCCATGGCAAGCAGCGCGGCACCGAACTCCCGGCCGGATTATTACCATCACCAATATCACTTCGGCTAGTGTTGGAAGGCAAACCGGCGTTGAGAAGGTGGTCCGTATGGGTGTGTTAGACGGCAAGGTGGTCATCATCACCGGCGGCGCTCGCGGCATCGGTCGTGCCTACGCCCTCGGTGTCGCCGCGGAGGGAGCCAGGGTCGTGATCTCAGACCTGCTGGACGGCTCGCCTGTGGTGGAGGAACTGGTCGGCGCCGGCAGTGAAGCCCTGTCCGTCACCACCGACGTGAGCGACGAGGCATCCACGGTGGCCATGGCGGAAGCGGCCATGGATGGGTTCGGGCGGATCGACGTGCTGATCAACAATGCCGCCATGTTCTCCGAGACCACTCGAGGGCCCTTCACTGATGTCACCGTGGCCGAATGGGATCGCACCTTCGAGGTCAACGTCCGCGGGGTGTGGCTGTGTACCAAGGCGGTCTACCCGCACATGGCGGCCCAGGGCTCGGGCAAGATCATCAACATCGCTTCCAATACGTGTTACAAGGGAACCCTGGGCTTCCCCCATTACGTGGCCAGCAAATCCGCCCTGCTGGGCCTCACCAGGTGCCTGGCCAACGAACTGGGCCCCGAGGGGATCACGGTCAACACGGTGTCACCGGACCTCATCCCCAACCCGGACCTCCGTCCCACCGACGCCACCAGCGATCCCTTCGTGGTGTCGGGTCGGGCCATCCGGCGCACGCAGGAGGCTGACGACATGGTGGGAACGATCATCTACCTCAGCTCCCCGGCCTCCGATTTCGTCACCGGCCAGAGCCTGCTGGTCAACGGCGGCGCCTTCTTCCTCTGAACATGTACCCAGGATCTGGACCGGAAGGCAGGTGAGAATGGCCAAGCCGAGCATGCAGGACCTAGCCGATCCGT
>JAPPGV010000112.1 GCA_028821235.1 bacterium | reverse complement strand
GGAGCAGAACGAACGGCTCACCCGGGTCGGTCCGGGTACGCCGATGGGCGAGCTATTGCGCCGCTACTGGTATCCGGTCGCGTTCACGCGGGAGCTCGACGAGTGGCCCATCCGCAAGGTGAGGCTGCTGGGCGAGGACTTCGCCCTGTGGAAGACCCCGCAGGGCGGCTACGGCATCGTCCAGGAGGCCTGCCCGCACCGGGCCGCCTCCCTGATCTACGGCGTGGTCGAGGAGGACGGCCTGCGGTGCGGCTACCACGGGTGGAAGTTCGACTGCTCCGGGAACTGCATCGAGCAGCCGGCCGAGCCGGGCAAGACCGCCTTCATGCGGCACGTCAAGGCCTTCGCCGGCCGGGCGCAGGCGCTGGGAGGGATGGTGTGGGCATACATCGGCCCCGACCCGGCGCCCGAACTGCCCCGATTCGACGTGTTCGTGGATCCGGGCTTCATCGACGCGGGCCACTCGATGTTGCCCTGCAACTGGCTCCAGATCATGGAGAACTCGGTGGATCCCCACCATGTCGAGTGGCTGCACGGCCGCTACTTCGAGTTCCTCGGATCGCAACAGGGGTTCGTGGCGCCCAAGTCGTTCCAAAAGAAGCATCTCAGGGTCGGCTTCGACGCCATGGAGTGGGGCATCCTCAAGCGCCGGGTCCTCGAGGGTCACACCGAGGAGGACGACGACTGGGCGGTGGGCCATCCGCTGGTGTTCCCGCACTCGATGCGGGTGGGGGGCGCCGGGATCGACCAGATGCAGATCAGGGTGCCGATCGACGACACCACCACCTGGGCGATCTTCTACTCGAACCACCATCCGGAGGGCCTCGACACCTACCCCGAGCAGATCTATCCCGTCGACTACGAGTACAAGTGGCTCGACGACCGGGGCCGCCACATCGTCGACTACATCGAAGGCCAGGACGTGATGGCGTGGGTCAGCCAGGGTAGGATCGCAGACCGGACCTCCGAGCACATCGGCAAGTCCGACATCGGCGTCATCATGATCAGGCGCATGTTCAAGGCCCAGATGGCCCGCGTGGAGGCCGGGGAGGACCCGACGGTGGCTTTTACCAGGGTGCCCCACGAGCGGATCGAGCTTCCGTGCGAGAAGAAGAAGTTCGGCGCCGGGATCGACTTCGCCCTGGCCTGGCTCGACATGGGCTCCACCCGCTACTCGCCGGCCCTCGACACCCTGCGCAAGATCCATCTGGAAGCCGCCCGGGCCCGGGGCGAGATGCCGAGCTCGGACGAGTACGCGGTGAGGCAGCCGTTCGACGCGGGCCCGCCGCGGACCATGTGATGCGATGACCGAGCGGCGCGTCTCGGGCGCCCACTGGTGGGATCCCGACCGGGTCTCCCACCTGGCGGACAGGCCCCGCCACTGCCCCAACTGCGGAGGCGCGGTGACGGGAGCGGAGGGCATCTCCGTCGAGTACTGGGAGGCCGACCGGAAGGTGTTCCACACCTGGTGCAACGCCTGCGGCTGGGCCGGCGACATAGTGAGGATCCAGCGAATGGTCGGCCACGAACCCGAGGACTGAGACGCACCACTTGTCGCGCCGGTTCTGAGCGAGAAGCTGCTCGGCTAGTCCGCGGCCTTCGGGATGGCGGTTGCGGTCGGACGCTTGGTTACCCGGTAGAGGGCTAGTAGGGGCCAGGTGGCAATGGCGGGGCCGATCAGCCAGATGGGTCGGGTCAGCCACCACTCGAGGGTGGGCTCGGCCGGCGGCACGTAGCCGAAGCCGAACAGGATCGCCACCACCACGGCCATGCCGGTGGAGTGGAACAGGTAGAGGGGCATAGCGTGTTCGTTGATCCAGCCCACCACCCGCTGGGCGAGGTCTCCCCTCTCCAGCCAGGCGAGAACCTTGGGCCGGATGACCAGCACCAGCCCCACCTGCAGGAAGGTCAGCGCCACGATGGCCAGGGTTGGCGGACCCATGTTGGAGAAGCGCTCCCCGGGTACGCCGACCAGGGAACGCGGGTAGAAGCCCATGTTGGTGAGGGCCACGAGCGCGAACAGGCCGGCCCAGAACATCATCCAGCCGGTGCGGGCAGGAGCGGCCACCAGACGGTCGTAGAAGAAGCCGAGTTGGTGGGCGAGGCCCCAGATGACCAGGAAGTTGGCCCACGCAGCCCAGCCCTGACCCTGGGTGAAGCGGAGCACATCCAATACCCCTGCCAAGCCGAGTAGCCAGACCGGTGCGATCTCGCCCCAGCGCCAGTGGGCCCGGATGGCGATCGGTGCAATGAGGACCATCACCACGTACACCACCAGGAACCACAGCGGCGACAGCACCAGGATCACCGCCGACCACACCCAGGCTGGATCCACGGTCACCTCGAGCACCCAGCCGATGATGACCCACACGGCCACCAGTCCCAGCGCCGGTGCCAGCAGCCGTCCCATCCGGCGCTTCAGGAACCGCCGGGAGGTCCCTCGGGTGTAGTTACGGAAGGACCGATGGTGCGTGTAACCGCCCACGAAGAAGAACACGGGCATGACCTGCAGGACCCACGTCGCCACCCAGAGGCCGCGGGTGGACCCGATCGGATTCGACGGCGACACCGTCGAGGGCGAGACCACGAGGATCGTGAACACCCAGTGCCAGATCACCACCACCACGAGCGATATCGACCGCAGAAGATCTACATACTGGTCCCGATACGCCGCCATCCGCCCGGAATCCTACCCATAGGGCACCGGCCTGGTTGGCCCAGATCGTGGCAAGCCGGGTGTCGCCGCGGCACCCGGTTGGCGAGACACGGGCATGACCCGGACACGATGGATACAGTGAACGAAGCGTCTCGTACGAGCGGGAACCGGGATCCGCCGACAGCGAATCCGATCCCCCTTGTCGGATCGTGAGCTACTGGTCCTCGAGTGGGAAGGATGGGCCACCACAGTGCGGTTAGCCGTCGGCTGGATCATTGCGGGCACCTTGCTCGCGGTCACCGTTTTGGGTGCGGTTTCTTCTCAAGACACCCCGGAGACAGCGACCTGGATGGTGATCAGCGTCGCCGTAGCGGCCGGGCTGGGCGCGATGATCGTGTCGGCCGGGTCGGTGCCGGCGCGTGGCAGGACGGGACTCCTGCTTGCGATCTTGCGAGCCATGTTGTCGGTCGCGGCGGGCGTGGTCACCCTCCTGAGCACCATGGTCGCCGGATGCAACGACTTGGGCGGGGTTCCCAGCTGGGAGCGCTGCCACACGTGGTTGGGCAACCCGACCGTCGACTGGCCGGGGGCGCCTTTGCTCGCGCTCGCTCTCGCTCTGGGCGCCGGCTATCTCGTCTGGTGGCTCTTCGGGAGGGTGTTTCCGGACCATGTGGATGGGCAATGACCCGCGCGCGAAGCTCCGGCAACCCGGCCGGACCGCCAGGGGTAGCATCACCGGCAGAATCGGGTAGCGGTCCTGTCCGGGAGGTGCGATAGATGCAGGGCGAGATGGTCAAGTTGGGCTTCGAGCAGTCGCGGCGCCTCCTGGAGAGCTCCAGGAAGGTGATCCCCGGCGGGGTCAACAGCAACGTCCGGATGGGGGAACAGCCCCACCCCATCTTCTTCGAGTCGGCAGAGGGTCCCTACCTGTTCGATGCTGACGGGAACCGGCTGATCGACTACGTGATGGGCCAGGGTCCCATGCTCCTCGGGCACCGGCCCGGCTTCGTCCTCGAAGCGGTCGAGCACCAACTGTCACGGGGCATCCTCTACGGGGGCCAGCACGAACTCGAGGTCGAAGTGGCGCGCCTCGTGACCCGGATGGTGCCCTCCGCCGAGATGGTGCGCTTCAACATGACCGGCACCGAGGCGGTCCAGGCCGCTCTCCGGATCGCCCGCGCCGCCACCGGCCGCCACATGGTGGTCAAGTTCGAGGGCCACTACCACGGCTGGGCCGACAGCGTCCTCTTCAACGTGGGCAGCGGGTCAGAGCCGGCGGCGGAAGGCCCGGGGCTGGCGGCCGTGCCCGAGTCTGCCGGCATGGCACCGGAGGCGGGCTCGTCCCTGATCGTCGTGCCCTGGAACGATGCGGGCGCGCTCGGAGAGGTGCTGGCATCGGTGGGCGACTCGGTGGCGGCGGTCATCATGGAGCCGGTCATGGCCAACAGCGGGGTGGTTGAACCGGTCCCCGGCTACCTGGAAGCGGTGCGCGACCTGTGCGACCGCCACGGGATCGTTCTCATCTTCGACGAGGTCATCACGGGTTTCCGGGCCGGCCTGGGTGGCGCCCAGGGCCGATACGGCGTGACCCCTGACCTCACCACCATGGGGAAGGCCCTCGGGTCGGGCTTCCCGGTGGGATGTGTGGCAGGCAAGCGGGAGATCATGGAGATCGTCAGCACCGGAGCCGTCACCCATGCCGGCACCTTCAACGCCTCCCCCATCAGCATGGCCGCCGCCCGGGCGGCTCTCGAACACCTCTACCTGGGGGGCAACGAGTTCTACGACACGCTGGAAGAGCGCGGCCGCCGGCTCATGCAGGGGCTCCGCGGGGTGATCGAGGACCGTGGCGCGCCGTGCCTGGTCCAGGGTCTGCCCACCATCTTCAACCTGATGTTCACCGAGATGGCAGGGGTGAGGGATCACCGCGACGTGCTCCTGACCGACAAGGCCCGTCGGTCAGCCTTCCTGTCGCATCTGGCCGCAGCCGGGGTACGGATCTCGGGGCTCGGCAACCTGTTCCTGTCCAGCACCCACACCGGGGACGTTATCGACAGCACCGTGGAGCGCTTCGACCAGGCCCTTCGCTCCTTCCTGTCGGGGTGATACCCGCCCTAGGAAATCCGCCCCCGCTCGAGCAGGCCCGGGTGCGGACGGTGCTGGGGGAGATCCCCGCTGCCGAGCTCGGCACCACCCTGGTCCACGAGCACCTGCTGGTCGACATCCGTTGCAACTGGCGGCCGGACGACGACCCCGCCATCGCCTTCCACCCGGTGACTCCGGAGCGCCTGGGCCGCGTCCGGGCCAGCCCGTTCGCATGCCGGGACAACCTGGTGGTGGACGAGCCCCATGTCCTGGCGGAGGAACTAAAGCGCTACCGCGCTGCCGGAGGTCACACGATCGTGGACGCCACCCCGCCCGGCCTGGGCCGCGATGCTCGCGTCCTCGAATGGCTGGCGGCCGAGTCAGGTGTGAACATCGTGGCCGGATGCGGCTTCTACGTCGAGGCCACCCATCCGGCCGGCCTGCACCGCTGG
>JAPPGV010000111.1 GCA_028821235.1 bacterium | reverse complement strand
CATCGACCGACTGGCGGATGTGGTCCTCCACCGTCACCGGGATGTCGCTGTTCATCGTCGGCGTGTGGGAAGAACCCGTCACCGCACACGTGACGATCACACCAGCCACGGGGCACTCCTTCCGTTTCGCCGGAACCGGAACCAGGAGGGTAGGCCGTTTCACCCCCTGCCGTCGCGGATGATACGACCCGGCCCGAACTATGGCGTGTCTACCGCAACCCACCACAGGTGAGACGTGATGGAAATGCTGTAGAACCAACGGGCCGGTCCTGATAGACCGACCGCAGTGCCGACGAATCCGCCAGGTCGCGCGGCTTGCTGTCACATCCGCCGATCCACGCAGAGCCTAGTAATGCGCCCAGGGCCGCTACTGAGCTCTTGCCGAGGTGAGGCAATGGTTGACGGCCGCAACTGCTTCGTTACGAAGCCGTGCCTTGCGGTCCGTTTCGTCGGGGCCTTCCAGGAAGTTGGCATAGGCGTTCGGTCCGTCCTGGGCGACATTGATGAACCGTTGGCCGAGTGCGTCGAGCGATTCGAGTACTCGCCCATCATCGCGTACCGGGCTGGCAGCAGCAGCACGCCCGGCCGCACCAGGCCCGCCGTCGGGGTACTTGAGAAGTGTGTATATGAGGTCGTAGGAGTCCTTGTTGTTGTGGCGTTCTTGGAAGGCTCTGATCTTGAGCACTACGAAAGGGAGTATGCCGGCAACTTGGATCGTGACTCTTGACATGCCACCGCCGTCAAGGCGTTCAGCTTCACTTCAACCTCGGCGAAGTCTCGCGCCGCCAGTTGGGCTCCGGGTATGTTGACCGCACCGAATCCTGAGCCCGTGTGCTGCCTGGCCGTGTAGATCCGGCCAGCCTCAACTTGATCGGTCTCACAGAGGAATTCGAGCGTTACCCGAGCTCTGTCGACTTGGCGAGACCACTGGTAGCTGTGTTGATCGGGCTCGAAGCCCGAGTGCCTGAGATTGGTGGCCAAGGTCTTGTACGTTGCGAAGTCTTGCTCGACCGCAAGGCGGATGACCAGATCTACGTCGGTAGTCCCGGTATGAGGACTCACTCCTTTCTGGACAGAGCCCACAAGGTAGCGGGGGACCAGACCGCCGACGAGGACGACGCGCTTGCTCCATGGGCCGATGTCGCCGAGGAAAGTGACAAGCGTACGTTCGCATCGGAGGGGCATCGCCGGGTTGAACCCCTCCCTGTACTGTGGGTTCATCAGAATCCGATCACTTCTCGGCGGAGATGTGCGCTCTGCTCTGCCCCCCGGCGCGGGTCTCGGAGGGCGTCCAGGTAGATCCGGAACAAGTTGGCCGTCCACACACCCTCGTAGAAGACCCGGAAAGCAAGCGGCCCGTTGTCTCGCTCTTGCAAGAAAACTACGTTGGCGCCGGACTCCACCGGCGTGGCGCCGAGGTGCGCGCACAGGTCGGGCACATCGGCCCTACTGTCCAGCCATACCTCGGCAACGGCAACGTTCGTGAGCAGAGGAGCGAGCCGGTCCGCAGCCGCCACGCCTGTGAGCGCATACTCGACCCCGATGGCTTCCAGGCCGCTGCACAACGACCCGACCAGTTGATCGGTCGTCGGAGCGAGCATGAACGCGGCTAGCCGTGATGGGCGGTCGCGATGCTCCTCTGACCAAAGGTCCAGAAGAGCGGCCGGGTTCGACAGCCGGCGTGTCTTGGCGGGCCCGGCGCCGGATGCCTCCACCGCGCCCTCGTCCTCGAGGCGTCGCAGAACCCTATGGACCAGCCCTGCGGATACGCCGCATGCTTTTCGAAGGTCCGAGACACTCCATGATCGCTCGATGTCGAGCAGTAGCGTTTGGGCGACGAGCCCGGACTTACCGGACAGCCGGGTCGGGCCGGCGGAGCGGGTCACCCTGCCCGTTCCGGCGATCCTCATCACCAGACCGGGCAGCTCTAGTCTGACATTGCCGAGGCCGTCCACAAGACCGATCCCTGCCTCTGAGAGTATTTCACGGGCCATAGTGGTCGTCTCGGCGGCGACTACCACTAATGGCATATCCAGCTGCTGCGCCTGATGGATGACCAAATGGGCCGTCGCGGTGCTCACCTTGGTCTTGAACTCAAGTGCCACCGGGCTCTCCATACCGGCATACTGCACAAGGGCGTCGCTGCGAGCGTCCGTGTCGGGAGTTATGGCTACTTCCAACTCGGGGATCTTCCGCAGAATGTGGATGGCACGGGCTTCGAGCTCCCTCCCTATGTTTACTGATATAGCCTTATTCACCATGTCTATGAATATAGTGAACTAGTGAAATAAAGACAATCCGGCGCTCGCTCGTCCATCCCAGCCGGAGACGCGCTCAGGACTGCCGCCATCCAGCGCAGTTACTGACGCCATGCAAAAGCGGTAGACCAGACATCTACAGCGTTGCGTTGGCCCAATCGGACCAGTCTTCCGTGACTCCCCAATCCGCGATCCGGCCAATCGTCAGCTTGTCAACTGCAAGGGGTAGCTTCTCCCATCGATCGGCGTCCTCGACCGAAGCGAGCCATGCCAGGTGCCGGCGGAGCGACTCCCGGATCACCTCCGACCTTGTTGTGCCGAGACGGTACGCCCAGCGCTGGACCTGCCAAGCCTCCTCGTCGCTGGCATGGAAGCTCAGCATCGTCATACGATTATCGATACCAAGTATGACAGACCTACCACGTAGGCCGATAACCGGACTGCCCTGCCGTGCCGTCCCGTGATCCGCGTGATGCCAACGGCTTCGCCGGCTGCGGTTGCCGGAACGCCATAATGTTCCCCGTTAGCGGAAGGAAGAGGACAAACATGAAGGCGGGAGACAAGGCGCCCGACTTCGAGGCGCTGGACCAGCACGGCAACACGCTGGTATTGCGCGACCTGCTCGAATCGGGGCCCGTCGTGGTGTACTTCTACGCGAAGGCGATGACCAGAGGCTGAACGCGCCAGAGCTGTTATTTCCGCGACCTGTCAGCAGAGTTCGCCCAACTCGGAGCCAGCATCGTGGGAATCAGCGCCGATCAGGTGGATCGGCAACTCGAGTTCGATGACGCCAATTCCCTGGGCTTCGCGCTGCTCGCCGACCCGAGCCGCGCCATCGCCCGCAGCTTCGGCGTGTCGCGGGGACGCTTCCTTCCGGACAAGCGGCGCACGTTCGTGATCGACCGCGACGGGACGGTGCTGCGGACCGTTCGCTCCGAGCTGAACATGCGCCTCCACTCCGACCGCGCCCTGGAGGTGCTCCAGCAGGCGATGGACGCCGCTGATTGACCCGACCGGTTCCCACGGACTCCGGTCAGGAGGCCGCGCCTCGTCAGTGAATCCGGGCCGACGGCCGCGCCTCCGTACTCGCGTTGGCCACGCAGGGCACGTGCTCTCCGCGGCTACGAGTCCCAGGGGCAGGGCGCGCCGAGGCCGAACTCGCGAGCCTCGACCGTGGAGTCCGCCAATACCACCTCGAGGGTGATGCATTCCGGGTCTGCCACCCACACGTATCCGGTGAAGAGCAGCCACTCCGTCTCGGACTCGCAAGGCCCGAATGCCGCTCGAAGCGAGGGACCGGAACGCCCGTAATCGAGGGCGACCCGATCACGGAAACGATCAGGAACTCGAAACTCGAAAGTGGCGCCATGCCGGACGAGCAACGGTGTCTTGGCTGCGAACCGGAGAGCGGGGTCGTCATAGCGGCCATGCTCACTCAGTTGAACTACATGTCCGGCGGTCCTGCTGGTGCGTAGGGCAGCGACTCCGCCGATGATGTCGAAGTCAGGATCGACGGTGTTCAGGTCCGGTCCCGGCGGGGAGAACTCGGTGATCGTGGCCTCGCACGGAACCTCGATCAGGTCGGCAACGGTCGCCCGCGTGGACGGCGGGGGCAAGGTTGGCTGTGTTGTGGGCGGTTCCCGGAGCGCGCACCCTGGCAGTAGCAATGCCATGCCCATAGCCAGAAGCAGTTTCGGAAGGCGAACGCTAGGAGTCACCGCATCGCGCCTGGTAGCCAGGAGAGGGATTCGCGCTCATCGTGATCAAGGGTACGCCGGGCGTGCGACTCAGCTTTCGTAGATCGCGACTCTGGTTAGCCCTGGGAGGTCGAACTGTTACCGAGTTGGCCGTGCTCGACCGACGGTTGCCTTCGGACGGGTCTTACGGGAGGCGCGCCAGGATGGTGGTGCCCATGGCGACCACAGCTCCCAGAGTCGCCAGCCCTATCCCGGCAATCCACTGGGTCATCCGCAGCATGTCTCTGCGGAGGTCCGCCACGGCGTTCGCTATCTGTGTTTGGACTTCGCCTCTCACCGCGTCGTCCTTCGCGTCCACCAAAGACTCGGTCACTGTGGTCAAAACGTAGCTCCCTTGTTGTCGCTGGATGGGACGTCGTGACCGTGCTGGCTGCTCTGTGGCCTCCCTAAGCATCTATACCAATACAGGTATAACAGTAATCGTCTATTAATTGAAGTAGCTAGATGCATTGTCCAGGGAGGCACCGGTTATGCGGGCTGGGCGGTCTTTGGAGGATATGCGAGGGCTACGGCGGCCAGGGTGATCAATGCAGACACCAGGACGACCACACCGTAGGCCTTGGGGGTGCCGTCGTTGAAGAGCCCGACCATGGCGCTTCCGGCGGCGCCCATGGTGAAGCGGGCGAAGGTGGAGAACCCGGATGCGCTGCCCGCCAGGTAGGGCGGGAACTCGTCGAGGACGCCGGCCTGGGTGCCGGGCGTGACCAGGTGGATCATGGACAGCACGACCACCGATACCGACACCACGCCGGCCAGCCCCCACTGGTCGGTCCGGGTGACCCACCAGAGCGCCGTCGAGAGGGTCGCCATGCAGAAGGCGCCGACCACGACGATTCGCCGGTAACCGATCCTCATCACGTAGCGGATGTTGATCAACTGGGCGATCCAGGCGCCGACTATCCCGATGCCGAAGAGCACGCCGAACCACCGCTCATCCAAGCCGTAGTAGCTGATGTATATAAACGGCGCGGCGGCCAGGAAGGCGAACAGGACGGCCGCCGCGGCGCCACCGGCTATCGCATAGGAGACAGCGACTCGCGACCGGGTGATGGACAGATAACCCCGCAGTGCGGTGGCCAGGTCGAGTGGGCGGCGGTCCTCAGGGGGAAGGGTCTCCGGCAGCCGGTACCAGACGGCGACGAACACCACGCCGCCGACGATGCCCAGCGCTACGAAGATCGACCGCCAGCCCCACGCCAGGAGGAGCAGCGCGCCCAGGAACGGGGCGATTATGGGGGCGCCGAGGATGATCATGGTCAGTATCGACATGGCCCGCGCCAGGGCGTCACCCGAGAGAAGATCGCGGAACATGCTCCGGGCGATCGCTATCGCTGTCCCGCCGCAGGCCGCCTGAGCCAATCGCAGGCTGATCAGCATCTCGACCGAGCCGACCGTCGCAATCGACAGGCTCACCAGCGAGTAGACGACCAGCGATCCGAGGACCAGCCTGCGCCGGCCCATCGCGTCGGAGATGGGGCCGAAGACGACCGGTCCCAGCACGAGGCCGAACAGGAAGGCGGTGACCGACATCTGCGTCATCCCGTCGGATGCGTCGAGCGAGGAGGCGATCTCCGGTAGCGCCGGTAAGTACGTGTCGATGGAGATGGGACCCAGCGAGGCGACCAGACCCAGAATCAGATAGAGACCGAGGCTCAGGTCGGACTTCTGCGGCCCGGCGCCGCCATGGCTCACGTGAGGCGTCCTGGGTTGAACCTAGCCGCGCCGACGGCCGGTGGAGGACACCGAACTCTCGAACGAGGCTTTGTGAACGGCCGCACGTCCGAGACCGGCACCGGTGGGGGCTTGGGCGCGGTTGCCGCACGCCGTGGAGGTCACCATGACTCCAGCGTACACCCGGGTCTTCTCAGTCCTGACGTATCAGGAACGGGCGAATACCGGGAGATGGGTGACGCCGCCGCTGTCGGCCTCTTGTAGTTCATACCGGTCAGGGCCTGTAAAGAAGCGGTGAATTCACAGGCCATAACCTGTCTGGATTGTGGCTCATGATTCTTGGCGTAGGGGACTACCAGCGGGTTCCCAGGCCGGTTACCTCTTCGACGGGGAGGGCGATCGGGAGGCGGGAGCGGATCCACTCGTCCTGGGCGCGGCTGACGTGGGTGGGGAAGTGGGTGCGCATGACCTCCTTGACGTGCTCGTGGGCCCGTTCGGCCGCGTTCTTGGCGCCGAGTTCGCGCCAGTCGTCGGGGCTGTTGCGATCGCCGA
>JAPPGV010000110.1 GCA_028821235.1 bacterium | reverse complement strand
CCTCCGGGCCGGCCGAATCGATCGATGAGAGCCTTCAGGCCGGTGTAGGTGCTTGACGATATGGAACATACGAAGAGGGTGTGACACTCTCGACCTTCGTAGCGAGAGCGCGAAAAAAAGCATCCGCCGACTCCCCGGCCGGTGACTACGAGCCGGCCACCGCTACCCTGCGGTCGTGGCCGAGTCGAACCACTATCCGCCTACCGACACGGCGCTCACTCCTCCCCCGGAGAATCCAGGACGGCGGCGGATGCCGACGGCTTGGAAGCTCGCCGCCGCCGCCATGGCGGTCATCGTCATCGCCGGGGCGGCGGTGCTGACCCGTACCCCCGATCCGCCACCCGGCGATGCCACAGATACCGGATCCCTCTCGATCGATGTGGCGGGATTCCCCAGGGGCCCCCTGGCCGGAGAACCCGCCCCCGGTATGTCCGTCGCGCTGTTCGACGGGTCCAGGTTCGTGATGTCCGAGTACCGATCCACCGACGGGCGGCCCCTGGTGCTCAACCTGTGGGCCAGCTGGTGTGCCCCCTGCCGGATCGAGATACCGGAGTTCTCGCGGGTGGCGGAGGAGAATCCGCAGGTGGCGTTCCTGGGCGTCGCCGTGGAGGATGCTCCCGGGCCCGCCGAGAGCTTCGCCGCCGAAGTCGGTGCGTCCTACCCGCTGGGAATCGACGACAGCCGCAGCGTCACGGACAACTACCCGTTCGTAGGGCTCCCGGTCACCTACCTGATCGGGGCGGATGGCCTGATCACCCGGCAAATCAACGGCCAGATCAGCGGCGCCACCTTGAAGGCTTTCATCGACCACGACTTCGGTTCTCCATAGACCCCGAATCGGCCGCCTGGAACCTCCGTATCTAGCTGGACTCCAGGCGGCGGAAGTCCCGTTGCCAGTAGAGGAGCGGGCGACCGGGGTCGTATCGGGCGGCGTGTTCTACGTGGCCGATGAAGATGGTGTGATCCCCCGCCTCGGCCGACTCGACCGTACGGCACTCGAGGCAGGCGAACGAGTGCGAGGGCAGGGACAGACCGGCCCCCTCGTACCGGGGCGCCCGCACCGGCAGGCCGCGGAACTTGTCGGGGTCCTTCGAAGCAAACCGCAAGGCGATGTCGGCGGTGCCCTCCCGGAGCATGTTGACCGTGAACCCGCCCGCCGCCCGCAGAGCCTCGATGCTGTGCGAGGCGTGGTCGATGCAGATCAGCACCAGCGGAGGGACCAGGGACACGGAGGTGAATGCCGACACCGTCAGCCCGTGGTGGCGTTCGTTCCAGTAGCTGGTCACGACCGTCACGCTGGCCGCGAAATTGGCCATGATGTCGCGGAAGGCATCCTCCACGTTGACCGGGTGCGACGGCATCAGCGGTGCTCCTTTCCGGACGGGAGGGTAGCCACCGGATCGCCTAACCTGGTCACAGGCGGTGGCCGATCCTCGGGTCGAGACCGCCCTCGCCCTGAGGCGTTGAGGTCGCCGTGCATACGCGGCTTTAGGCCCGGACCTGGGCCAGGATCGTGCCCCACTCCTCATCGGTCATGGATGCCGGCACCCCTCCGGCCGGATAGAGGCCCACCCGGTCCAGCAACCCCTCGTAGCGAGCTCTGACGGCCGCCCCGAGCCGGTCCACCGGCGCCTCCACCGCCACCTCCGCGACCACCTCATCGGGGATCAGATCGGCCATCCTCTCCCAACGTCCCGTCCTCGCCAGCGCGGCGAGGCCCGGACCGAAGTCCCAGCCATGAGCATCGAGGACCCTCCGATAGGCCGGCGTGGAGGCGTAGAAGGCGATCTGCTGCCTGACGCCCAGCCGGGCCTCCTCGATCTGGCTCTCGTCACGGCCGGTTACCACCATCACAGACGACGCCATCTCCACCTGATCGAGTGAGCGCCCGGCCGCGCCCGCACCGTCGCGCATGGCCGGGAGGGTGACCTCCCGCAGGTACCGGACGGTGTGGAAGGGATGGACGTGGTAGCCGTCGCACACCTCTCCTGCCAGCCGCGACATCCGGGGGCCGACCCCTGCTATGTGGATGGGTACGTCCGGATGGGCGATCGGTCCCGGATCGAAGAAGGGTGTCATGAGCGTGTGCGAGTAGTGCTCACCCCGGAAGCGAAGGCGGGTGCCGTGCTGCCAGGTGTCCCAGATGGCCCTCAGGGCGCCGATGAACTCGGCCATCCGCTCCACCGGCCGGCCCCAGGGCATCGAGAATCGCCGCTCGATGTGGGGCTTCACCTGGGGACCCAGACCCAACCGGAACCGGCCCCCGGTGAAGGACGCCAGATCCCAGGCAGTCTGGGCGACCACCATCGGCGACCGGGCGAACGCCACCGCCACCGAGGTTCCGACCTCGACACCCGGGGCTGCGGACGCGGCGGCCATCACCCGCAGGAACGGGTCGTGGGAAATGTCGGCCGTGAAGACCCCGTCGAAGCCGAGGGCCCGGGCCCGCGCAGCCCGTTCCGCTACGGCGCCGAGCGGGCTGTCCTCCAGGTGGTAGTCGATCTTCAAGCCAACTTCCTTCGCTACACGGCGGTCTGCCAGGCGAGGCTACAGCAGGAACTGTGCCCGATCCCGGTGCATTCCGGGGCCGAGTACCATGGGGGATGAGGTCCTCGCCATCGGAGGTGGCTCCGGGACCGGTGGATGACAACCGAGAAGAGATGGGCCGTCACCATGAAGAGGTTGCTGAAACTGTTCGCCTTCATCGGGGGAATCGGAGCGGTGGGTTGGCTGCTCCAGAACCGAATCGTGACCGTGACCATGAGCCGCGAACCGAGAGAGCCCGAGCTAGCACCCGAGCCCTCTGCCGCCAGTCCGGATTCTCCGAAGATCCAATTCACGGCGGAGGCGCGGGTGAATCTAGGCCGCGAGGGGACTACGCCCGAGCCCGAATCCGCGACCACCGCTCCCGCCGAGGAAGCCGCGGAGAACCCGCCACCGGACGAGGACTAGCTACCCGACACCCGCCTTACGGGGCTGTGCTTGATCAGTTGACGGCGCCGAAGCCGCCGCCGGTGTGCCAGAAGACGATGTGGTCGTCGGGACCGAACCTGCCCTTGCGGATCTCGTTCTTCACCCCGTACATGGACTTGCCGGTGTAGGTGGTGTCGAACAGCAGGCCGGTCAGCCGGGTGGCCTCCACCATGGTCTCCACCAGCTCTTCTGTCACCCTGCCGTAGCCGCCACAGAGGTAGTCGTCCACGTACCGGAGGTTCGGCTGCGGCATGTCGCCCCCGAAGGTCTCCACCCCGGCCTTCCAGATCCGCTCCACCCGTTCGATCAGGTTCTCGGCAGGCTCCGAGATGCATAGGGCCACGACCGGACTCTCGAAACCGGTGCGGTCGGCGCCCCAGCCGAAGCCGGAGGTGGTGCCGCCCGAAGATCCGGTGTGGTACACCGCCGCCACGTCGGCGCCGATCACGTCAGGGATCTGACCGACGAACTCGCGGAAGCCCAACGACATCCCCCACATACCCAGCTTGTCGGACCCGCCCTGGGGGATCACCCACGACTTGCGGCCCTGCTCGGCCAACTCCGCCTCGTCCGCAGCCATGATCTCGTCCCTGTCGGGCCACTGCGCCTCGGAGATGTACTTGATCTCGGCGCCGGCGAGGGTATCGATGCGTAGGTTGGCCACCGAGACGTTCGGCTCGTTCCCGTCCGGGGTACGGAGCACCAGCCGCACATCGAGCCCGAACCGGGCGCCGGCCAGCGCGGTGGCCCGGCAATGGTTGGACTGGTAGGGGCCGCAGGTGATCACCGTGTCACAACCGGACTCCATGGCCGCGGCCATGTGGAACTCCAGCTTGCGCACCTTGTTGCCCGACAGGCCGAAGC
>JAPPGV010000109.1 GCA_028821235.1 bacterium | reverse complement strand
TGGGCGTCACCGGTGGTGCGGTGTTCCTGAGGTTTAGGGCGTCATGGGTGGTGTTCTGTGCCCAAAAGTTCGAAAAGTCGCGAAAAACCGGCGCCCCGCACCGGGCCCCTCCCCCGCCACCACCTGTCCTGGTTTGGAGCGTGGTCGGCCATGCCCGGCTGGATGCCGGGAGTCGGCTGCTCGCTCCATAAGCCTTCATGTTCCCTTGGGCCGGCCGTTCCGATCGGTCTCGCCCTATCGGCCGGTGTCGGTGCTTGGCGATAGGCAACATATGGCGGGGGTGTGACAGATCCTGGACCTTGTAGCGGGAACGCGAAAAACTCTCGCCGTTCCAGGGCCTGACTCCTGCGGTGACAACCGGTTGGCTAGGGACTGACTCTTGCCTAATAGTTCCGATAACAGTAGGATATAGTCATGAGACTGTTGGGGGTTGGAGACGCAGCTACCGAACTGGGCGTCAGCAGGCGCCGGGTTCGCCAGATGCTCTCCCGCGGTACTTTGGCAGGTCAACGAGTCGGGCGGACATGGGTTGTTGATCGTGCCGACCTTGAGCTGTTCAGCCACCAGCGGCGGCCCGCGGGTAGGCCATGGCAGCCGACCTCGGCTTGGGCTCTGCTGGCTGTCGCATCGGGGCGGGATGCTGCCTTCTCCGCTTCACAGCGCTCCCGAGCCCGTCGCCGCCTCGAAACCGGTCTCGAGCACTTCTTGGGGCGGTTGGCGGCGCGGGCCGAGGCACGTCGTTACTACGCGCATCCCTCGGTCATCGGCGTGCTCGCGGCCGCAGCGGGCGTGGTTCGGTCTGGCGTGAGCGCGGCGAACCACTTTCAACTGGATCTGGTCGTGATCGACGAGTTCGAAGGTTACGTTCGCGCGTCGGTACTGCCCGACCTTGTCGATCGGTTGGCCTTGGACCAACACTCTGAGCGACCCAATGCCGTGTTGCGGGTGGTTGAGGACGAGTTCTGGCCATTTGGCTCGGACGAACAGGTAGCGCCAGCCCCGGTCGTGGCTGTCGACCTGCTCGAAGCCGGCGATGGCCGCTCCCGACGGGCTGCTAACCGACTCCTGGCGCTCCTGTGAGCCAATGGCCGGTTCTCGTCCGGACGCCGGTCGAACTTCCAACTCTGAGTGACCATGAGCTAACTTTTTGGGAGACCCTGTTGGAACTCGCCGAACTGCGACCTCGGGAGTGGACGCTGATCGGTGGGCAGATGGTGCTGGTACACGCTATCGAAGCCGGTATCCACCCGCCGCGGCTGTCTACAGATCTCGACGTGTTGGTCAATGCCCGTGTCGCTACCGGCGGAGTCAGCGGGTTCGTCCGAGCCATCGAGGGTCGCGGATTCGTCCTGACCGGAGCGTCTTCGCAAGGAGTCGCCCACCGCTACCGCCGCGATCGGGTGAGCATCGATGTGCTGGCCCCGAAGGGCTGGGGCCCAGAACCGACGTAACCACTACTCCACCAGGTCGCACCGTACAGGTGCCTGGAGGAACGCAGGCACTCAACCGAACGGAGTTGTTGCCAATTACCGCTGGGTCAGCCCAGGGTCTGCTGCCACGGCCTTCACTGCTCGGCGCTCTGGTAGTCAAAGCGGCTGCTGTTGCCGTCGACGACCTTCCCCACGACCAACGCAGCGACCTTGCGTTCCTCTTGGGACTGGTCCGACAACCCACCGCAATGCGGGACCAACTCACATCAAAGGACAGGCAGCGGCTCCTGGCCCGATCCGAGATGCTCGACCCCCGACATCGGGCTTGGTCGCAGTTGCCCACGTCTCAGGCTGATCGGGGGCGGGCCACTCTGAAGCTGCTCCTCGACTGATCTGACTAGCCGCGCCGGTGCGGATATCGAGCGGGCGTGGGCTCAGCCGGGGGTGGTGGGACTCGCGGCAGTGGAGCGCAGGGCTCCGGCTCGTCCGGCCAGATCGATGCGTTCGGCTACGTCGGCGGCTTCCTGGCCGGCGGTGTAGAGGTCTCGGGGCCGGACGGCATCCCCGATGGTGTAGATGGCGGCCGCCAGCCCGGACCGCCCGAGTTCGTCCGAGAGCTCCGAGTTGGGGCGCCGGCCGCCGATCACCACCGATCCCACGTCCAGCCGGTCCTGCTTCCCCCGGCTCTGTATCACCACGCCGTCGCCGGTGATCGACTCCGCGGTGGCTTCCCGGTGGATGGTGACCCCCGCGTCCGCCTCCAGTTCCAACTCGGCTAGCAAACCGGTGAAGGCGCCGTCCGCGGCAAGGGACGCGCCGGCTTCGACGATGTGGATCCGTACGCCGGAGCGGCGGAGGTGTTGCGCCACCCGGCAGGCTACGAAGTCACCGCCGATCATCGCCACGTCCGACTCCCACTCGCCGGCCGGCCGTTCCAGCGCGGAGAAGACATCGAAGATCGGGACGGTGGGGGTCTGTGTGCCGGCCCACAGGTAGCCTCCCCGCGCTCCGGTCGCCACCACCACCGCATCGGGGTCGGCCTCGGAGATCTCGGTGACCCCGACCCGGCACCCGGTCTCGACTCTCACCCCGAGCTCGTCGAGCTCGCGGGCCAGCCAGTCGACCAGGGTCCCGTACTCGGGCAGGGCGCGGCGCAGGTAGTGCAGCTGGCCACCCAGCCGCTCGGTCGCCTCGCAAAGCAGGACCTCGTGGCCGCGGAGGCCGAGGAACCGGGCGGCGTGCATGCCCGCCACCCCGCCGCCGGCGACCATGACGCGCACCGGCTCCGGTGATGGTCGGTAGCTGTCCCGGGAGAGTTCGAAGGCGCTGGCCGGGTTGGCGGCGCAGCCGGTCGGGATACGGGCCACCGTCAGGTTGACGCAGGTGTTGCACCCTATGCAGGGCAGTATCCGGTCGGGTCGTCCTTCAGACAGCCTGCGCACGTAGTCGGGGTCGGCGTGGAAGGCGCGAGCCAGCGTGACGTACTCGAAGCCCTCCCGCCCCATCACCCGGTCGGCGAACACCGGGTCGTTCATGCACTGCGCCACGCTCACGGGGACCCGGTCGCCCACCGCCCGGCGTATGGCCGCGGCCTCCTCGACGAAGCCGCCCTTGGGCGACTCCGGTCCCTGGAAGATCATCGACATCGACTCGTAGGTGCCTCCGGCCACGTCGATCA
>JAPPGV010000108.1 GCA_028821235.1 bacterium | reverse complement strand
AGTGGTCAGTGGTCAGTGGTCAGTGGTCAGTGGTCAGTGGTCAGTGGTCAGTGAATGGTTTGGCACGGGCATGACATGGGCAACCAACACACTTAAGGGCCACAAGGGACTTGATTAACCGATCAGGTCGCCCACCGGCCACTGACCACTAGGGATAGACGCCGCGGACCAGCTTGGCGCCGGCGACCTTGTCGATTCCTCTCATCAGAGCGGCGGTCCGCATGTCCACCTTCTCCCGCACGCTGACCTCCAGCACGGACTCGAAGGCCCGGATCATGATCTCTCGGAGCCGGCTCACGATCTCGTTCTCCGACCAGAAGTAGTTCTGCAGGTCTTGTACCCACTCGAAGTAAGAGACCGTCACCCCTCCCGCATTGCAGAGGATGTCGGGCACGATCAGCACTCCCCTGTCCAGCAGGATGCGGTCGGCCTCCAGGGTGGTCGGGTTGTTGGCGCCCTCCAGGATGAGCCTCGCCTGTATGTCGCCTGCGTTGCCGGCGTGGATCACTCCGCCCACCGCCGCCGGGATCAGCACGTCGCAATCGACCGCCATGAGCTCGTCCGGAGCGATCTCATCGGCCCCCGGAAAGCCCTTCACTCCCCCGGCCCCATCCACGTAGCGCGCCAGGCGACCAACCTCCAGACCCTTCCCGTTGTAGATCGCGCCGGTCAGATCACCAACGGCTACGACCCGGCAACCGACTTCGGCGGCGGCGATAGCGGCATAGCGACCCACATTGCCGAAGCCCTGTATCACCACCCGGGCTCCGTCCACCGACACCCCGCACCGCATGGCAGCCGACGGCAGCAGGCTGATGATCCCCCGGCCGGTCGCCTCCCTGCGGGCCACCGACCCGCCCAGTTCGGGCGGCTTACCGGTCACCACGGCCGGGACCGCATGCCCCTGATGCTGGCTGTAGGTGTCCATTATCCAGGCCATGACCCGCTCGTCGGTGCCCAGATCCGGCGCCGGGATGTCCGTCTGCGGACCAATCATGCCGATGACCTCGGCCGTGTAGCGCCTGGTGACCCGCTGCAGCTCCCTCCGGGAAACGGCGTGCGGATCGATCCGGACGCCTCCCTTGGCGCCTCCGAACGGCAGGCCCACCAGCGCGCACTTCCAGGTCATGAGCATCGCCAGCGCCGCCACCTCGCCCAGATTGACGTCCGGGGCGTAGCGGATGCCGCCCTTGGTGGGACCCATGGTGAGAACGTGCTGCACGCGGTAGCCGTAGGCGGTGCGCACCTTGGAATACTCGTCCGTCCGGTACGGGAAGGTGACGACCAGGGACCTTTGCGGCATGGTCAGGCGTTCACGGATGTTGTCGTCAAGGCCCATCTTCTCGGCCACGGTCTGGAACTGGGTGACCGCCTCCTTGTACATGGGTGAGTCCCACTCCATCTCGGGGGCGTCCGCGGGTCCTCGGCTCTGATCGGTCATGTCACCGTCTCCTGCCTCCCCCCGGGGCGCTGCCCGGTGCCGCCGGATCACTCCCGGCCGCCTGCTCATCCCAGCGAACCACCAGCAGCCCGGAGCGGGGCTTGGGAGTGAACCAGGTCGACTTGGGGGGCATCAGGCTCCTCGCATCGGCTACTGCGGTCATCTCGCCGATCTGAGCCGGGTGCATCGCAAACCCCACGGCGCCGGGATAGGCCGAGACCCGGCCCTCGAACAGTATGGTCGAGTTCTCCCCCACCTCGTACCAGAGGCGCGGATCATCGCTGGAAGATATGCCGAACACCGGCTCCAGGATGCTGTCGTGGAGCAGGCTCACATCGAGGCGTTCGACCGGATGGTCCGGACGCCGCCCGCGGAACACCAGCCGGTACGACGAGCCGTCCAGCACCATGGCGATCTCGCCCGTGCCCCGCGGTTGGGACTCCACCGAACCGGCCGGCCCCACTTTGTCCATGTCCCACCCGGCACCCAGCGACCGGCGGACCTCCTCGGGAGACGGGAGGAAGTCGGGCACGATCACGCGGTTGTAGGCCAGTGCCCGGAGGTGGTCGTTGGGAAACATGATGGCCAGGAACCAGCCGGGGCCGGCTCTCCGCTGCCGGGCCGCCGCCACGCGATGGTGGCCGTCGGTGATGTACATAGTCCCGACCCGGGATGCGGCCGCCCGCACGGCGGCAAGTCCGGACGGGTCCATGACCGCCCAGAGGCGCTGCCGGACACCGTCCGGGCTCGTGAAGTCCCGGAGCGGCGTGCCCGAGGAGAGCTCCCTCATCAGAGCGTGGTGATGCTCATCCGCATCGAACCCGAGCGCCACCGGGCTGGACGAGAGCCGTGCCCCGCGGTAGAAGTGGGCCAGATCCTCCACCGGGCCTTCGAGGGTGTCCTCGTGACCGAGTATCCGCCCCTCCTCGACCGCCGCCACCGAGACCCCACCCACGATTCCCACCTGGCGATGGCTACCCGTATCCAGCTCGTAAAGGAAGAAGGCCGCCGAAGGGAGGGGCTCGAACAGCCCTCGCTCCAGCATCCCGCGGAAGTGACCGGAAGCCCGCTTGACCACCGCCTCCCGGGATGGCGTCGGCCCGGGGAACTCGCCCACCGCAAGGGTGACGTTCATGAACGAGTCGGGATGATCAACCGCATAGCGATAGCTGTCCCCGCCGGGGACCGAGTCGGCCTGGGGGGCGACGACGTCGGCAACCCGGTCGGCGCGGGCTATGAGGGCTTCAACAGGTATGACGGAGACCACGAGCTATCGGCTACTCCGAAAGTGGGCTTGGGCAAGTGTGACGGACGATGATACGGCATCGATCCGAGCCGGACGCCGCAGGGACGTCGCTGGACCCAAGGATACCGTAGGATCTCGGGCTAGAGGATGCCGAGAAACGTCCGGTTGACCCTGCAGGCGGCAACGAAACCGCAGGTCGGGGCCCCGCGGCCGACCGTCCACGCCTTCTCCGGCAACCTGCCGTCGGATCGTGTCACACCCTCCCCGTAAGTTACGGACCATGGCTGAAGACAAGAGAACCCAAACCAGCCGGGACCAGGAAGCCATCCTGGCCGCCGAACTGGCGATCATCGAGGCCGGCTTCGGCTTCACCGTGGTGCTGGAGGAGACCGGGCAGGCAGAGGCTGAGGCGGCGCTCGCCACCCGGCCGCCGCTGGCCGCTTGACGGGCGTTCCGGACCGGGTGACTCCGGGCCCGACCACAGCCCGGTTCGCCGAGCTACGGCTCCGTCCCGAGGAATGGGACGGGCCGGTGAAGGCGACCGAAGGCCCACAGCTGGTGGTGGCAGGCCCGGGCGCCGGCAAGACGGAGTTCCTCGTGCGCCGGATCGCCCATCTGCTCGACGACCGCGGCGTACCGGGCTCGGCCATCCTCGCGGTCACGTTCTCCCGCCGCGCCGCGTCCGACTTCGGGAACCGGCTCCACCGCGCCGTGGCAGGTCCGGCCGGAGGCATCGGTGCGTCCACCTTCCACTCCCTCGCCTACCGCCTGCTGGAGCGGCACGCCCATGACGTGCTCGGATGGGACGCCCTTCCGTCCATCCTGACCGGCCCCGAGCAGGTGGACCTGGTCTCGGAACTGCTGGCCGGCGACCCGCCGGGCAACTGGCCGGTTCCCCTCCGGCGGCTCCTCGACAGCAGAACCCTCGCCCACGAGGTGACCGACTTCATCCTGCGAGCCCGGGAACAGCTCCTCGACTACCCCGACCTGGCCCGGATCGCCCGGGATCGTGATGACTGGCGGGCCCTGCCCGACTTCATCGCCCGCTACGACGCCGAGCTGGACCGCCGGGGCCGGATCGACTACGGGACCCTCATGGCCAGGGCCGTCCAGGTGCTGGCCGACCGGTCGCGGGAGGAGGCGGGCGTCCGGCCCTACCGGTACGTGCTGGTGGACGAGTACCAGGACACCACCAGGGCCCAGGCCGTGCTGCTCAGGCGGCTGGTCGGCCCGGACCGCAACCTCACCGTGGCGGCCGACCCCTACCAGTCCATATACGGGTTCCGCGGGGCCGACCTGGGCAACGTCCAACGCTTCGCCGATGACTTCCCCCTCGCGGACGGACGTCCGGTGCGGCGCTGGGTGCTGGCAACCTCCTTCCGCACCCCGGTCGAGATCCTCCGGGCCGCCGAGCGGCTCACGGTCGGGGTGGACCTTCCCGGAGCGGCGGGTCCGGTGGAAGCCGCCGCCGGACCCGGTCGGGTCGAGGTCCGGGTGTTCGACCAGGAGTCGGCCGAAGCGGAGTGGATAGCCACCCAAGCCGGCCGGCTCCGGGTCGAGCAGGAAATCCCCTTCCGCCGCATGGCGGTGCTGGTCCGGACCAAGCGGCGCCTCCTCCGGGAGCTGTCGCGAGCCCTGGAGCAGAGGTCGATCCCCCACGAACGCCCCGACAAGCGCCTCGCCGACCACCCGGCCACCCGGGTCATCCTCGATCTGGCCCGAGCCGCTCGCGGCTCCGACTCCGGCCCGTCCGGGAGCGGACCGATCAGAAGGGTGCTGCTGGGTCCCCTGTTCAACCTGGGGGTGGGCCGCCTGCGGGCTGTCGAGCGGGACCGGAGGCTGTTCGGCCTGGAATGGTCGGAGGCCATCCGGGCCCATGTCGAAGGAGGGGAGGAACTCGCCGGCTTGCTCAGCGATCCGTCCTGGATCGACCGGGCCGCCATCGAGGGGTTCTGGCACGCGTGGACCCGACTCCCGCAGCTCGAGCCTTTCGTCAACGACCCGGAGCGTGGCGATTTCCGGGCGGCCTGGGCAAGCCTCGCCCAGGCCCTGGCCAGGGTGGCCGACCGCGATCCGAGCATCACCCTGATCGATTACATCCGTCTGGTCGAGTCCGATGACTTCGAAGCCAGCCCGCTGCTCAGCCATCGCGATCCCGCCGAGGACCGGATGGTCCTGACCACCATCCACCAGGCGAAGGGCCTCGAGTTCGATGTGGTGTTCATCGCCGACGCGGTCGAGGGAGTACTGCCCGACCTGAGCCGCCACCGGTCCCTGCTCCAGGTCGAGCAGCTCGATCTCCTCCGCTCCCCCATCGCCGCCACCCCGTCCGAGACGGCGCCCGACCGGTCAACCACAAGACGCCTGCAGGAGGAGACCCGTCTTCTCTACACGGGTATGACCCGGGCGTGCCGGCGTGTCGTGCTGACCGCGACCACCGCCGGCCCCGGCGAGGCTCACCACCGCCCCAGCCGGTTCCTGGAGATGATCGAGGGCCCTGGAGTGGACGTCGTTAGCAGCGACTCCGCTCCGGCCAGGCCCGTCACGCCTCGGGAGGCGGAGACCTGGTTGAGGCGGGTCCTGGTCGATCCCGCCGAGCACGATCATCGACGCCTCGCCGCCGCCACGGTGCTGGCCACCGCCTCGCGCCCCGGCATCCGCACCCCGCAGAGCTATGCAGCCACGCGCCGCGAGGGCGCCGACCACGGCCTCATCCGGGGCCGGCGGCGTCTGTCTCCCAGCGATGCCCTGGGCTACGACAGATGCCCTCGCCAGTTCGCACTCGGACGCCTGCTGGGGGTGGGCGCCGACGGCAGCCCTCACCTGACTTTCGGCGCCCTCATCCACACGGTGCTCGAGCACGCCGAGCGGCAGGCAGCCGGAGAGGACCGCCCGTCCACGGTGGATGAGGCCCTGTCCGTGCTGGACTCGCAGATCGGACGGCACGACTTCGGAACCGACTCCCTGCGATCCGCGTGGCAGCGCCGGGCTCAGGAGTTGCTGGAGAAGCTCTACGCCGGCTGGCCGCAGCCCGCCGGCGGCCCCGTGTTGCTGGAGCACCCGGTGAGGATCGAGTTGGGAGGGACGACCTGGCGGGGGCGGATAGATCGGATCGAGCGGAATCCCGACGGCACGCTGCTGGTGGTCGACTACAAGACCGGGAAGTCGCCACCCACCAACGAGGAGGCCCGCAACTCCCTCCAGCTCGGCTTCTACTACCTGGCCTCCAAAGCCGATCCGGCCATCGCCGAGCTTGGGCCGGTGACCGGCGCGGAGTTCTGGTTTCCGCACGCACCTGCCAAGAAGGTCACCGTGCGCAGGTTCGGCCCGGACCGGGAGGCCGAGACCAGGCGCCGCCTCGAGGAGATCGCCCGCCTGATCGACCGGGAGGACTGGGAGCCCCGGCCCGGCCGGGCCTGCGACCGCTGCGACGTCAGGCCGGCCTGTCCGGCGTGGGCCGAGGGCCAGGAGGCCTACCGCCGATGACGCCCCGCCCCTCGGCCCAGCAACAGGCGGTCATCGACTACGGCCTGCGGCCGTTGCGCGTGACCGCAGGGGCCGGCACCGGCAAGACCTTCACTCTGGTCCGCCGCATGGCGGGTCTCATGGAGCGTCACGGTGTCCGGCCGGAGCAGATTCTGGGGGTGACCTTCACCAACAAGGCCGCCGCCGAGCTGGCGGGGCGGATCCGGTCGGCCCCCGAGCTCTCGTCGACACCGGCGATGGGGCCGGAGCATGCGATCGACGTCTTCACCTACCACGGCTTCGCCGCCCACCTGCTGGGTACCTACGGAGCGCTGGTCGGTATGGACCGGGGTACCCGCATCATCACCCCGGCGGCCGGCCGCCAGATCCTCCACCGGTGCGTCCTCGCCACCCCCTTCCGGATCGTCGACGCCACCCACGTGCCGACGGTGGTGCGCAAGCTGGTCGACCTGGCCGGCGAGCTGTCGGACAACCTGCTCCGCCCCGAGGACATCCTCGCCTCGGATCCGGTGGACGAGGCCGGCGCCCGCCGGGCCGAGTTGGCCACGGCCCTCGCGATGTTCGAGAAGGAGAAGAGAGGGCTGGGCGTGCGGGACTTCGGCGACCTGACCCGGCTGGCGGTGGCGTTGGTCCAGAACCCCGATCACCGGGGCATAGTGGATCGGGTCCGATCCCAGTACCGGTGCGTTCTGCTGGACGAGTACCAGGACACCAACCCGGCCCAGCGGGAACTCTTCTCGACGCTCTTCGGCGCCGGCCGGGCCGTCACCGCGGTAGGCGACCTCGACCAGACCATCTACGAGTGGCGGGGCGCCAGCCCGGCCAACTTCGGACACTTCCCCACCAGCTTCCGGGAGGCTGACGGGTCGGAGTCGCTCACCCTCCGCCTGTCGGTGAACCGCCGGTCGGGCCGGCGCATCCTCGATCTGGCCAACCGGGTCAGGGCCCGAATCACGGGCTCCGACCCGGCCGATGACCTCGAGGCGCTGGAGGGCAAGCCCCCCGGCTCGGTACAGGTCTCCTGGCTGGGCGACGCCCGGGAAGAGGCCGAGGAGATCGCCCGGGAACTCCGGCGTCTCCACGAGTCCGGGATGGAATGGTCGGAGATGGCGGTGCTGTTCCGCCGCAACGCCAACATCGAGCTGGTGCGCCAAGCCCTCGAGGAGCACGACATTCCCCTCCAGGTCACCGACCTGGGCGGCCTGCTCAAGGTTCCCGAGGTGGTCGAACTCCACGCCTGGCTCCGCCTGCTGGACGACCCGGCCGACAGCCCGGCCCTGGCAAGGATCCTGATGGGCGCCGGGTATCGCCTGGGCTTGGGCGACCTGGCGCCCCTTGCCCGCTGGGTGGCCTCCCGCAACCGCGACAGCGGCGGCCTGCGGTTCATCCTGGTCGAGGCACTGGAGCAACTCGACTCCCTGGACCTGCTCCCGGACATCAGGGGCCGCCTGGAGCGGTTCCGGGACATCTACCGATCACTCCTCGTCGAGGCCCAGGGCGCAGGGCCGTCCGAGCTGGCTCGATCGGTCCTGGCCAGGACCGGGGGATGGCAGGACATCGAGGCCATGCCCACCCCTTCCAACATCTCCGCCCGTCTCAACGTGCACCGCTTCCTCGACTTCACCGAGCACTGGCAGCCCCTCGAAGGGTCCTTCTCGCTCAAAGCGTTCCTGGGTCACCTGGAGATGATCCGCGACCATCCGGACGACGGACTGGACACCGTCCGGCTCGCCGGCGAGGAGGCGGTCACGCTCTCCACGGTTCACCAGGCGAAGGGGCTGGAATGGCAGGCCGTGTTCCTTCCCGCCCTGTACGAGACCAACTTCCCGGCCCGGCCCCGGGTGTATGCCGACCCGTCCAGGCTCGACGCCTGTGTTCCCGCCCACCTTCGGATCGATCCCGAGTTCCGCGCCAACCTCGACCCGGCGCTCGACCAGCGGACCCGCCGGGATTGGCTCCGCCGGCGGCACTACGACCAGGAATGGCGCCTGGCCTACGTGGCGGTCACCCGTGCCGAACAGCACCTCTACCTGAGCGGGGCCCATTGGTACGGCTCGCCCGAGCCGCTCAAACGGCCCTCCCAACCCGGCGATCTCATCGAGACCGCCCGCCGCCTGGAGCATGTGACGATCGGTCAGTGGATACCGGAGCCAACGCCCCGACCCGACAGCCTGCGGTTCCCGATCCCGGAGGCGGGTCCGGACCCGGTGCTGGGGACCACCTGGGAGAAGGCGCTCCACGAGATCGGCTCCGATCCGGATTGGGCGGCCGGCAGGGCCTGCCGGCTCGGCGTGGAGGACCTCTACGATCAGGCTGTGGAGGAGTTCCAAGAGGTACTGCTGTCCCTCACCGATCCCGCCGGAGGCGATCCCGAACCGGAGCCGACCGTCATCAGCGTGACCGGCCTGGTCACCTACGCCGACTGTCCCAAGAGGTACTACTGGTCCGAGGTGGACCGGCTTCCCCGCCGGCCCGGGCCCGCGGCTCGCCGCGGCCTCGAACTGCATCGCCGCATCGAACTGCATAACCGGGGCATGGTCCCCTTCGACGACCTCGAGCCTCAGCTGTACGACCGCACCCTCGATGAGGACACCGAGCCCGCCGAAGGCAAGCGGACAGGCTGGAGCGCCTTCCTGGAGTCGCCGTACGCAGACCGAATCCCCGTCCACGTCGAGGCGCCGTTCGAGCTCCGGATGTCCGAGTCGGTCCGGATCAGAGGCCGGATCGACGCCGTCTACGGGGATGGCGAGGGCGGGTGGGAGATAGTCGACTTCAAATCGGGCCGCCGATCCCGCCGGGCCTCCAGCCAGGTACAGCTACAGGCCTATGCCATGGCAGCGCGGGCGTCGGGGCTGGGCACGCCCGCCCCTGAGTCGCTGAAGGTGTCGTTCGCCTACCTCGGCGACGGACTGGACGTGGTGAGCCAGGAAGCGGACAGCCTCTGGATGGAACGAGCCGGGCAGCGGGTAACGGAACTGGTCGAAGGAATCCGGTCCGAGCAATTCCAAACTACCCCGTCCGATGCCTGCCGCTCCTGCGACTTCCTGACTTTCTGCGAAGCCGGCCAGGCCCACCTCACCTCAGAACAGTAGGAGCAGTGCCCCCAAAAACCTTCTTCGCGGACGGTTATCGGTCGGGCATCCCGTGTCCGAGGCAAGGCTCATGGTCGGACGCACACCCCACTCGCACTCGCGAAGGCCGCCCGATGGCCCAAATTGGAAAGACCCGACCGGAGCCCTTCACCAACGGTGACGGATCCGACCGGGTCGTTCTATCGCAGCCCCGACCAGATTTGAACTGGCGTCTCCGCCTTGAGAGGGCGGTGTCCTAGGCCCCTAGACGACGGGGCCACTGCGCGTGGCGAATGATACCAACCGCTCGGGAGAGAGGACTCGAACCCCTACTAACAGGGCCAGAACCTGTCGTGCTGCCGATTACACCACTCCCGATCAGGCCCGCAAGATACCAGGTATCGGCGGGCCGGCGTCAACCGGACCGGGTGACGCCCTGTTTCCCGGACGGTCCGCTACCCCATTCGGCGCGGGGCAACCGCTTCTCCTTGTCCACGAACGGCAGCGTGTCAACGGTCGCCCGATGAGGGGTTCCCTCGTGGTCGAGCAGGAAAACGGTCTTGCCCAGCCAGTCGCCGCCCGGCAGCGGCCGATCGAAGCGCACGTAGCCGACGCCCGCATCCAGCGCGGGCGACCAGGTGCCGATCGTGATGTGGCCGACCGGGCCGTCCTCGAAGTGCACCTGCATCCCGGCGTCCGGCGCAGCGGCGGCGCAGACCAGGCCGAACAGGAGCTGAGTGCGATCAGCCTCTGCCAGGGCGGAACGTCCGATGAAGTCCCCCTTTTCCAGCGCGACGAAGTTCCCCAGGCCGGCGCCGAACGGTGTCAGGTCCGGTTCGATATCGGTGCCGTTGTCCAGGATGCCGGCTTCGATGCGCCGTATGCCCATCGATGAGGACGAGCTGAACTCCATGCCCAAGGGCTCACCGCAGGCCAACAGATGATCCCAGAGGGCGTCATGATCCGTAGCCTCCGGACCGCTGTTGCAGTAGACCTCGATCCCCGCCTCGCCCGTCCACCCGGTCCGGGAAACCCACAGTGTCTGTCCACCGATGTCGAAGAATCCGGCGTGGAAGTATCTGAAGTCGCCCGACAGTCCACCACCGATCGCCGCGTCGAGCACGTCGAGCGACTTAGGTCCTTGAATCTGGAGGACTCGCGAATCCGGATCAGAGACCTCGGCATCGAGCCCGATGGCGAGGGCGCTGAGCCAGCTCTCGAACTCACCGTTCGCCTTCACGTACCAGTAGCGATCCGGCGCAAGGCGCATGATCACCCCGTCCATCAGAACGGTTCCGTCCTCATTGCAAGCAATGCCGTACCGAGCCCGACCCACCGCAAGCGTGCCGACCCGGCAGGTGAGGGCCCTCTCGAGCATCCGGGCAGCATCCGGTCCGATGATCTCCAGCGGCTTCTCCGGGACGTCGTAGAGCAACACCCCGTTGCGTAACTTCCAGTACTGGGGAACCGGGTCCTCGTCACGGGTCGTCATGAGGGGATACAGACGATCGCAGTACATGCCGAAGATCGTCCGATCCGTCACGTAGCGGTCGGCGAAGGGCGATAGGCCCTGCCGGAACGAACTCAGCCGGACCGTACCGAACGTCTCTACGTAGAAGTGTCTGTCCCCGGTCATCTACACCTCAGGAAAGGGCCGGGTGGGGCGGAGGAGACGGTAGCAGCACAATTCGTGGGAGCGTCCTTAGCTCCGGCAACGGCGCTCCGCTCCCCCGCAGCGCCGGGGACATCCCATCCCCTGGAGTAAGTAGTGGCATGTTCGGCACCATCCCTGACCAGCGGTGATAGGACCATTCCGACGGGGACTTCCACATGATCAGTGGGGGACTTCCACATTCCCGTACGTGCCTGCGCGATCCACCCGCGCCACGGCCGCCGTCCGCGGCCTGGTCCGTACACGTCCCTCCCGACCCGCCCGTCTCTGACCCCGCTAGCGCGGGCGCGGCCCCCCGCACCCGCTGGATGCTAAGCGGGAGACGGCGAACCCGGCCCGTCCGCCCTCGATGTGATCGAGGCTGAGCTGTTCGCCGTCGACCGATGGAGCGCGCCGCCAGCCCCACCGGAACAAGGTTGGCCGGTCCCGGTGTCGTGGTTCTATCCTCGCCATGTTGGTACACGGTGCCGGCGGTCGTACCCGGAGAGGCGTTGCATGACCGACACTGCGCGGCTGAAACCGGACACGAGGGCGGCGTCGTCGATGGGCGTTTCGGTATTCTTGAACTCGTGGACTCCGCTCACAGTGGCCCTTGTAGGTGGCGCGGTCGGCCTTTCATGTTCCAATTCTGGGCTTACTCCACAATGTCTCTGGTTTGGCTCGTCTATCTGATCTGGACTCATCCCGGGCTCGTCAGACGCAGCGACATTTGGGCCTGGATTATTCGCCAACTTCCTACACGTGACGGTGTACTGGCAATGCTTAACGGCTTCAATTTGGCATTCTTCGTGAGTGCCACTCTGTTCCTGGACACCGCATTAGTGACGGTCATTACGGCTGGCTGGCTCATTCTCTTCGTCGCTTATCGGAAGCAACACGACCCCCGGTACCAGCGGATGACTGGGCAACACTGGCTGCTACTCAGTATTGCTATGGCCGGGATTGCGCTCGTTACGTTTTCGCAGGCCGGTGGTATCACAACCGCGGGAGGTTGGCGTCTGCTGTGGGGTGTGCTGCTAGCCGCGGCGAGCGCGGTCTGTGCCTCCTGGATATCTTTTAGGTTTAGGTTAGGGATAGAACTATTTCATGATAGATGTAAGAACATGTCAGACATATCTGATACTCGAAAGAATGAATTAGCCTGTGTATTAGCTGTTTCGATAGTAACAAGTGTGGCCAGCATACTAAGCGGCCTTCTAATCGGTCTGATCGTCTTCCCAGGCGATACAGGACCTGGCACACATCTGGGCGGTTTCGTGTCAACCCCGGTCGTCTGGGTGATCGCTATCGGGATAGTAAGTGCGTTGGGAAACATCGCTTTCCGTTACGCAAACCTGGAAGCGACGAATCTGGGTGTGAACGCCATGCAGTACCTGCGGCCGGTCCTGTCGCTGGTCTGGTTGGCGGTCTTCGCTACGATCACGGTGTACCGGACCGACTTTCTCTGGGTCGGCGCCGCGGCGGTGATAGCGGCAAATGCTCTGATCAACTTCCGGTCCGAGGACCGGGCCGGCTTCAAGTGGCTTGTGCTGAGTCTGTTGGGGTTCGGGTTCGTCACATATATGCGCGACGAATGGTTCACCCACATTCCCGGATACGGATGGTTCCCGGGATTCGGCGACTACTACGGTGTGCTGGGCGCGGGCGCGACGGTGTTCGTGCTCATCCTGTCGTTCCGTACCTCGCGCCTGACCGCCCGCACCGCCAGCGAGGAACAGCAAACCTACATGCTGTGGCGGCGGCTCGACGCGCTATCCGCCGACAAACAGACCCGCCGCCTCCTGCTGAACCATGTTCAGACCATTGACACGACCAGGAACATCGGCGAACTCGAACACGCTTACAACTATGTAACCGACCAGATCGAACATGCCGGGTTGGACCGTTCCGAAGCGGCGGAGCTGCAAGGGAACCTGGACACGCTGGTGAACAGCAAACAGAAAGGCCGGAATCTGGCCGAGCTGATCGTGCTGGTCATGCTGGCGTTCCTGGTGGCGGGTATGGCCGTGTTCGCCCGCACCGAGACACAGGCGTGGCCCGCGCTGGTGAACGATGTGCTGTCGATGCTCTTGGCGTCAGCGGTCACGTTCATGACCGTTCACCTGTTCGACCGACGCTCCGAACGTGACCTCCCCCTCATCACCGACGCCGGGAAGGTCATGTTCCGAACCGTCAAGACAGACGCGAAGCGCAACCCCAGGGTGGAACAAACCACCACGGTCGGTATCGGGTTCGCCGTCATCGGAATCTACGTATGGCTGATGGCGGTCAAATGGCTGCCCCTCTGACCAGTCGGTCACGCTGAGCGGGTCGGACAGTCCGCCGACGATCAGGCCGCCGCGGTGTGTCGGTTTGGCAGCCATTCGCCCAGCTCCGCGTCCGGTCCCCGCTGTTCGGCCAGGTGCGCAACCAGGACGACCTGTCCCAGGGGGCCGGCAGACGACCGTTCCGTCCGCGATCATCTTCTTTTCGACTCCCTCCCGTCGCCCTTAGCGAACCGCTCTGGGCTGGTTTCGGCAGGACCCGAGGCTCCGATCTACAACACGAACTCACCACCCATAGAAGCCGCCACGCTGGTCGCGCCCACGATCTGGACGCCGGTAGTGGCGAGTATCCCCTAGTGGCCCCGACGGGATTCGAACCCGCGTTTCTGGCTTGAAAGGCCAGCGTCCTAGGCCGGCTGGACGACGGGGCCTGCGGTTCCCGGATCCTACGCCCTCTGTGGCGCTGCGTAGAACCCTCGACCAACCGGAGATGTCGCTCGGCTCCGGAGGCTAGTTGAGGATCAGCCCTGCTCGGACAGAGCGGCGGCCAGTTCGTCCGCGCTGAGCGATTCTTTGCGGACCCTCAGGTCTAGATAGATCACCGTACCGAGCGCGGCGGTCAGCGGGATCGACAGCAGGCTGGCGACCTGCTGGACGAGGTAACCGGTCATACCACCGCTCACTCCCAGGACGGCCGAGAGGATGAGCGCGATCACAGCCGAGACGACCCCGACGAAGATGACCATGAGGACGATGACGAGCACGCCGGCGCCGAACACCCGCCACCGCTCGCCCGACACGAGGCGCCACGAGCGCTTGATGCTCTCCATCGGACCGACGCCTTCGATGATCAGGGCCTCCCAGGTCACCGCGAGCGACACGAGAACGAAGATTCCGGGGATGACCAGGAGCACGAATCCGATGACCATCAGGATCCCGGCCACGATCGTCGCCAGGAGGATCGCGACGGTCCTCCGGACCCCGATGCTCATCGCGCTCCGCCAATCGGACGGGACATCCGCATACGCTCCGGCAGCCACGAGGACGGCAGCCACGCCCGCCACGATCGAACCGACGACGCCCACGTAATACCCGAGCCAGCCGATGGGAGAGGTACACGTGGTCGTGCCGCCCGCGTCCAGGCTGCAGCCCCCGGCCAGGCTGACGAGGAAGGGGATGAACACGAGCATCAGCACGATGGCGAACATCGGGCCGAAGCGGCGCCGGTAGACGGTGAAAGTGGCGTCGACGATCTCGCCGACGCCGAGCGGACGTAGTTGTAGTTGAGCCATGGAACCAAGCCTACCGTCGTGGCTTCCGGTCGTGGCGCCGGAGACCGTCCTTACAGGCTTCCGAACAGCCCCTTCAATGCTAAGGTTTCGGTGGTTGGGTGACGGAGGGACCGAACGGATGACTCTAACCGCAGACAGTGCGGTCGGTCAGAAGCTCAGTCTGATCGACGAACTCGTCCTCGCGCTCCTCAACGATGAGAGTGGCTACTTCCGGCAGGTTCCAGGGTGGGATTTGAGCTGTGCCGTTACCGGAGCCGTGCTGGGAGAGTTGTCCCTGCTGTCTCGCATCGACACGGACATGGACTCCTTGATCCTGCTGGACCCAACAGAGACGGGCGATCCAGCCCTCGATCCAATCCTCGAGAAGATCGCCGCAGAGCCGGTTCAACGAGACGCCCAGTACTGGATTGAACGGCTCGCCCCGCGCGCAGACTCGATTATCGACCTGACCCTTGACCGGCTGGTCGACTTGGAGATCCTCCGGCACCACGACGGTGACTTCTGGTCGCTGGCACCGAGGCAATGGAAGCGGGACGAGTATGCCAAACCCGGGGAAGGTACCGCGGTCGACTACGTCAAGACGCGCATCAGCAGGGCGATTTTCGCTAACGAGATACCGCACCCCAGAGATATCATCATCATCTGCCTCATCAATACATGCGACGTCCTGCGCTTCATATTCGAACTCGACGAAGAGGCGGAGAAGCGTGTCGAGTTCATCTGCAAGATGGACTTGATCGGTAGATCCATCGCCGCTGCAGTCAGCCAAAACCTGGCCGGGTCATTGTATAGACCCTCCGCCTTCGTAAAGCCGATTCCAACTGTCTCGCTTCGTCATCTGCTGCGCAGCCGGCACGCTCGCGGAGGCAACATTCCCGCGTTCTTCGCGGAGCTCGCGAAGGAATACGGGCCTGTGTTTCAGATCCGTCCGCCCTTTGCCAACCCGATCATCTTTCTGGCGGGACCCGAGATGAACCACTGGGCACATCGACATGGGCGCATGTATCTGCGGGCCCGAGACTATCTGGAGGACTTCGAGAAGTTGTACGGAGGATCGGGGATATTGCCTACCTTGGACGGCGCCGATCATTTCCGGTATCGCAAGTCCATGCAGCCTGCCTATTCGCGCGCCAGGCTGGAGGCTCGACTGGATGAGGTCTACTCCAACGCCCGCAAGTACATGGCGGATTGGTCTGTAGGAGAGGAACTTCCCGGCAAGACGATGTGCAGGCGCCTGGTCAACGCGACACTGTCACCGCTGTCCGTCAGTGTCGACACCCAGGACCTCGTAGATGATCTGCACAAGTTCAAGGAACGGGCCCTCCAGACTCATGTCGTCAGGAACCTGCCCAAGTTCATGCTGCGCACCCCTGGAATGAAGCGGCGGGCAAAGCGGATCGGAGAGGTGGTGGAACGAGTTCAGAATGTCCACACGCCCGCCCAGCGGGCTGGGTGCCCTCGGGATCTTGCCGATGACCTGCTGAGCATGCACACGAGTGATCGGCAGTTCCTCCCCGAGTCGAACCTGCCGTTCGTGCTCTCGGCGCCGCTGATCGCAAGCATGTACGTGGGTGATCAGCTTGGATTCATCATCTACGCGATGCTGTCACAGCCCGAGTTCTACGAGAAGATCCGCGACGAGGCCGATGCCCTGTTCGCTAACCGGAACCCGGATCGTGACGAGATCACAGGACCGGGGATCGACGTCACCCGCCGGTTCATCATGGAGTGCATGCGGCTCTACCCGATCGTGCCGGCATCGTATCGAAACGTGATGAACACCTGCGCGGTCGACGGATACGAGTTGCCGCAGGGGGCTCGGGTCCTGATCGCCCAGACCGCCACACACTTCATGGAGGACGTCTTCCCCGATCCCTTCTCGTTCGACATCGACCGCTACCTGCCCCCGCGCAAGGAGCATCTGGGGCCGTCATATGCGCCGTACGGTCTGGGTACCCACACCTGTCTGGGATCCCGCTGGACGTCATTGCACCTTGCGATCCATGTGCTGATCCTCGTGCATCATTTCACCCTCGAGATCGCTCCCGCCAACTACAAGCTGAAGATCAGCGCGTTCCCGTCGGCGTCGGTGAACAAGAAGCTGAAGTTCATCATCACCGAGCGGAGGCGCGAACTGCCCGTTTAAGGGCGAACCCGCCGGCTTCCGGTGCTAGCGAGGCTCCGGATCGTCCAGGTCGGGATAGAACTGGGCGCAGTAACGCCGGAACGGCATGATCTCGCCGTCGGAGCGGCAGAGGCGGGGGCGGGACCGGTACTGCTTGCGGCTCCAGATGATCTCATCCTGCTGGACGTCCCGGTATTGCTGGGACGAGATGAACCGGTTCATGATGGGGGCTCGCCACTTCACCGGTAGGAACCCCAGGCCCGCGATCCACCGCCCCGGCTTGCGTATCTCCCGCACCTGCGAAACCAGCGACAGGTCGATGAGCGAGCCGTCGACAGGCGTCGCCAGCACCCACAGGCGCAGATCCATCCCGATCGAACGCTCGCGGATCTGCACGAACGAGTAGCCCAATCCGTAGATCCGGGTGCGGGCGGCCACGTCGAAGGTAAGGGTGATGATCCCCGCAGTCGTCCGGGTGCGCCTGAAGTCGAAGTCGCTCTCCAGGAGCGGCCCGTCCACGGACACCCGCCCTACGCGGTCCACGCTGTCGTAGCCGTGGACGTAGCGCAGGTGGCCCACGTCGACCGAGTTCTCCGTCGTCTCTTGGGGATGGCCGGGAAACCGGAGGGTCCTGATCTTGAGACCGGTCCAGCCGGCCTGATCCGGTTCATCCTCTGGCAGATTCCATTGCGGCGCCCGTCCCCTGATCCCCCACCAGGCGAAGATCAGGCCCGCGATCTCCTGCGTCTCGAAGACGCGTAACCTCGCGGTGGTGGGCGGCGGCGAATAGGGGGTGGCCACGCACTGGCCGGTGGCGTCGAACTCGTAGCCATGGAAAGGGCAGACCAGCCGCCCCTCACAGATGCGTCCCCCTGCGGTCGGTCCCAGATCGGCGCCCAGATGCGGGCAATAGGCGCCGGCCACGCACACGTTCCCGTTCTCGTCGCTCCAGGCGACGATGTTCTCCCCCATCCACTTCTTTTCGATCAACCCGGTATCCAGCAGTGCCTCACGGCTCGTGAGGAAGTACCAACCCTCGGGAAACGGAGACGGTAGCGGCGTATTCTCGAGCACCACCCTACGCCGGGTCGACATGCCTGACCCTTCTCACCCGGAACCTCGTCATGGGTCCGTAACCGTCACGCATAGGGCCTCCGGAACTGCTGTACACGACCCGGTCCGGCATACCCTAGCCCTGATTACTCGTGTTCTCGGCACGCCGATGGGACTCTTCGTCGGGCGATCCGTCGTGACTGCTGGGAGCATCGGCGGACCCGGCTTCGGGTTGTTACGGGACCATGGCATCATCAGCGCGGGCTTCAACAGGCCTTCAAGCAGCGCGAGGACCGGAGCGCCGGATGACCGATTGGAAGAACGTGAACGACTGGAATGCCACGATCATCGAGGAGTTCCGCGCCAACGACGGCCAGGTGGGTGGAATGTTCGAAGGGAGGACGCTGCTGCTCCTTCACCACACGGGCGCCCGTACGGGTATCCGACGGGTCACACCGCTCGCGTACCAGAACCTGGCGGACGGCTACGCCGTCTTCGCATCCAAGGCCGGGGCGGACACCAACCCCGACTGGTACCACAACGTGGTGGCCAATCCCAGGACAGAGGTCGAGGTCGGGACCAGGACGATCCAGGTCCGAGCCCGGGTCGCGACGGGGGAGGAGAGGGACCAGATCTGGAGCAGGCAGAAGCAGGACTATCCGCAGTTCGCTGAGTACGAGTCCAAGACATCGCGGGTCATCCCGGTAATCGTGCTCGAACGCGCCTGAGCGCGTCAGCCGGGCCGGGTAGCTGGACGGCAGGCGGCTCGGACCGGCCCGATCTGGCAAACTCGGTCGGGTGAACATCGAGCCGGAGACTCCGCTGCGGTCCCTCGACGTGGGATTTGCCCGCGGCCAGTTCCCCGCCTTCTCCGACGCCCGTCTCGCCGGGTGGGCCCACTTCGAGAACGCGGGCGGATCCTACGCCTGCCGCCAGGTGATCGACCGGCTGACCGGCTTCTACCGCCGCACCAAGGTACAGCCCGATCATGCCTTCCCGCTCTCGGTCGAGGCCACCGAGGCGATGGAGCACTCCTACCGGCGAATGGCGGGCTGGATGGGCGTGGGGGTGGATGAGATCCACTTCGGGCCGTCCACGTCGCAGAACACCTACGTCCTGGCTCGGGCGTTCCGCTCGATGTGGCGCGATGGGGATGAGATCGTCGCATCCACGCAGGATCACGAGGCCAACGCCGGGGTTTGGCGGCGTTTGGAGGCCACGGGGATCGTGGTGCGGGAGTGGCGGGTAGATCCGGAGAAGGGAACCCTGGACCTGGCCGATCTCGACGGGTTGATGACCGAGCGCACCAGGTTGGTCGCCTTTCCCCACGCCTCCAACGTGGTGGCCGCCATCAACCCGGTCGCCGACGTGGTGGCGAGAGCGGCGGAGGTCGGCGCCCGGGTGGTGGTCGACGGGGTGTCCTACGCACCCCACGGCCTACCCGACATCGGGGCACTGGGGGTCGATGTCTACCTCTTCTCCGCCTACAAGACATGGGGCCCGCACCAGGGGGTGATGTACGTCGGCCGCGACCTCGCCGGCCGGCTCGGGAATGAGGGCCACTACTTCGTGGCCGACCAGCCCCGCTCCAAGCTGGTGCCGGCCGGACCCGACCATGCCCAGGTGGCGGCGTGCGCAGGGGTGATCGACTACCTGGACGACCTGTACACCCACCATGGAGGTCCCTCTGCGACCCCGGTGGCGCGAGGCCGGGCGGTCCATGACATGTTCCGGGCCCACGAGACGAACCTGGCGGACCGGCTGCTCCGCTACCTGGCCGGGCGGGATGACGTACGGGTGGCCGGCCCGACCGACGCCACCCTGCGGGCCCCCACCGTCTCGATCGTCCCGTTGCGACGCCCGGTTGCGGACGTCGCGGAGTCACTGGTGCGCAGCCGGATGATGGTCGGTGTCGGGGACTTCTATGCCCCCCGCCTCCTCGATGAGATGCGGATACCCACGGAGCCCGGCGTGCTGAGGATGTCCTTCATCCACTACAACACCGAAGGCGAGATCGACCGGTTGATCACCGCCCTTGACCGGGCACTGGATGATTAGCTTCTAGCCGGCGCCGGCCTGCAGGTCGAGGCGTGCGATGGCTGCGGCAATCCGGGCCAGAGCCACCTCCCCGGGGAGCGCCTCCAGGCTCTCGAACAGGGGCGGTGAGATGTTGGAGCCGGTGATCGCCACCCGGATCGGCTGCCAACCCTTGCGGGGGTTGAGGCTCTCGGCGGCCAGCATGTCCCGCAAGGCCTTCTCGATGTTGGCGGCGTTCCAGTCCCCGACATTCTCGAGCATCCGCCGGGCGGCGGCCAGGGCTCGCCGGGCATCGGCTTTCATCACCTTCCGCCAGGCCTTGTCGTCATAGGTGATGTCCGAGAACAGGAAGCGCGCCGCCGGACCGATGTCGGTGGTCAGCTTGGCCCGCTCCTGGATGAGGGGCGCCAATCCGGCCAGGCGGCTCCGCTCGTCGCCGTCCAGGTCGCGCCCCAGGTCCTCCTCGACCGAGGCGACCGCCAGATCGGTGAAACGTCCCGTGGCCATCGACCGCATGTACACGCCGTTCATCCAACCCAGCTTGTCGGGGTCGAAGACGGCCGGGCTCTTCTGGACGTCCGCCAGATCGAAGGCGGCGATCGCCTCCTCGCGGCCGAAGACCTCGTTGTCCGGATCGAGCGACCAGCCGAGCAGGCCCATGTAGTTGAACACCGCCTCCGGCAGGTACCCGCCCTCCCGGTAGGCGCGTAGCGACGTGTCGCCGTGCCGCTTCGACAGCTTCCGCCCGTCAGGGCCGAAGAGCAGCGGGAGATGGGCGTAGACGGGCCGCTCCCCGCCGAGTGCCTCGGTGATCAGGATGTGCTTGGGAGTCGAGGAGAGCAGGTCCTCCCCCCGGGCTACGTGGGTGATCCCGTAGTCGATGTCATCGACGGTCGACGCCAGGTGGTAGGTAGGGGAGCCGTCGGAGCGCAGGATCACGAAGTCGTCGATCGCGTCCGCCTCGAACCGCACCTCGCCCCGGACCACGTCCGTGAAGCCCACCGCCCGGCCCGGATTCGAGAATCGAACCACCGCCTGCTCCCCCGCCCCGAGGCGTCGGCGGGCGGTGTCCGGGTCGCTGCCGGGGGGACGCCGGACGTAGTAACCGGGGGGTTTCTTCTCCACCCGGGCCCGGGCCCGCAACTCCTCCATCTCCTCAGTCGACCGGAAGTCGTGGTAGGCGCGTCCCATGTCGATCAACCGGTCCGCCACCTCCCGGTAACGATCGAAGCGATCGGACTGGCGATAGGTACCGTGCGGCCCTCCCACCTCCACACCCTCGTCCCAATCCAGACCCAGCCAGCGGAACCCGGAGACGACGTCTTCTATGTAACGGTCGTCGGAGCGGGCCCGGTCGGTGTCGTCGATGCGGATGATGAAGACCCCGCCGTGGCGGCGGGCGAACAGCCAGTTGAACAAGGCCGCCCGCACGTTGCCGACATGGAGGTAGCCGGTCGGCGACGGGGCTATGCGTACCCGGACGCGGCGATCGCCGCTCACTCGGATACCACCGGATTGGTGAGGGCGCCCACTCCCTCGAGCGATACTTCCACTACGTCGCCGCTCGTGACGGGCCCGACGCCCGGAGGTGTACCGGTGAGGATCACGTCACCGGGCAGGAGGGTCATCACGTAGGTCACGAAGGAGATCAGTTCAGCCACCCCGAAGATCATGTCATTGATCGAGGTCCCCTGCCGCAAGACGCCGTTCACGCTGCATTCGAGGGAGAAGTCCTCCAAGGGATCGTATTCGGTCTCGATGGCCGGCCCGAGCGGGCAGAACGAGTCGAAGCTCTTGGCCCGGGCCGGCTGGCGCTCCTCCCGGAGAAGATCCTCGGCTGTGACGTCGTTACCGGCGGTGTAGCCGAGCACCACCGAGGAGGCGTCCTCGACCGCCACCCTTCGGGCCACCTTGCCGATGACCACGGCCAGGGATGCTCCGTGGTTGACCTCGCCGGACAGGGTGGGCAGCACGATCGCCTGGCCCGGGCCGATGACCGCCGTGGAGGGCTTCATGAACAGGCTCGGCCTTTCCGGTAGCGGGCTGCCGGCCTCGTCCGCGCCGGAGGCGTAGTTGGCGGTGACGCCTATCACCTTGGTCGGGAACACCGGCGACAGGAGTCGGGCCTCGCGGAAGTCGACCACGACCTCCGTTGGTTGCCACGCCACGAACGGAGTCCCGTCATGGATGCGGATCCCCTCCGGCTCGACGGCGCCGTAACGGATGCCCTCAGGAGTCTGCATGCGGACGATCTTCACGGGCGTACGCTCCCTAGTGCTAGCGCATGCGGCGGTCGAGGCCTTAGGCGGAGGTTTTTTCGCGTTCTCGGGGTGACGGGGTCGGATCTGTCACAGGCTCGCGCCATGTTGGGGATCACCAAATACCCGGCGGCTCCGAGCTCCGACGTCAGCCCGGCCGCCCGAGGGGTTATCGAACATCGAGAGCGGGCCCCGAGGCCCGGCCCGGCGGAGCGCGCTCTCATCCCAGGAAAGGTGGCGGTGGGGGAGGGCCCGGCGGTGCCGCCGCACGAGGCCAGTTTTTTGGCTCCACTGGTCGGCGAGCCTGGAGAGAGATCAGACGGTGCCGAGCCGGCGGCCCTCATGACGCGGTCCGGCCGGCTCCGGACGGCATGAACAACCTGACACCCTCGTCCGGCCGGTCAGGCGACCAGGGAAGGGTCAGCCCGGAGACGGGCTCGTATCCGGCGGGGCTCGTCCATGAGAAGATCGGCCGGAACCGACCCGAGCGCCGAGCGTCCCGGCCAGGGATCGTGCGCCAACTCGTCCAGCCAGCGCTCTCTCACCTCGGCGAGCCCTGCCGGGGCCCCGCCCGTCCGGGCATAGCCATCGTGCAACCCCACCAGAGACAGCGCAACCTCCACGTCCTGGTGAGTAGGCCCCCGGCGAGCATGAGATGCCCGAGCGCCCACCAAAGCTGACAGCAGGCTCTCCAGGTCCCTGGGCCTCCGGCCCCGGTCGAACGAGGCTGCCCTGATCATCCGTAGTCCCCAGCCCGTGTCTGGACCCGGGCGTCCGAACGACCCTCCGGAAGGAGTGTCAGCAGGAGATGTGATCTCGCCAGGGCGGGTCGGGCTCCAGCGCCGTTCCGGGGCCCGGTCGAGGTCTTCTACGGGACGCTCGGTAGCGCGCAGGTGGATGTTCGGTTGCCTACCCATCAGGACGAGTGGTCTGTCTGTGGAATGGCGGTGTGGTATGGCGTCGGCACCAGTGTTCCTCGCAAGGCCCGCTGACGAAGGCGTGCCCGCAGCGGCACGTCAAGGAAGCGGAACGCAGCGACGGGACGCCGATGACCGCCAGACCACGCCAGGCTATTTCGCAGACAACCACAGTGGTCTGTGTGCGGAATGGCGGTGTGATATGGCGTCGGCAGCGGCGTTCCTCGCCAGGCCCGCTGACGAAGGCGTGCCCGCAGCGGCACGTCAAGGAAGCGGAACGCAGCGACGGGACGCCGATGACCGCCAGAGCACGCCAGGCTATTTCGCAGACAGACCACTAGATGTAGTCGAGCCAATCGGTGTATTCGTCCAGCTTGCCGGTGTAGGCGTCGGCGTAGATCTCCTGCGCCCTCCTCGTCACCGGGCCGGGACGGCCCGAACCCACCGGACGGTTATCGACCTCCCGCACCGGTGTCACCTCGGCCGCGGTCCCCGTCATGAACAGCTCATCGCAGTAGTACAGGTCGGAGCGGTGGATCACCTTCTCCACCACTTCGTACCCGTCGTCGCGGAGGAGCGTCATCACCGAGTTCCGGGTGATGCCGTCGAGACAGCCGGCCGAGAGCGGCGGCGTGTAGATGACGCCGTCGCGGATCACGAACAGGTTCTCGCCCGAGCCCTCGGAGATCGAGCCCTCCGAATTGAGCATCAAGGCCTCGTCGTAGCCGTCCGTTACCGCCTCGCGCTTGGCGAGGATCGAGTTGATGTAGGTCCCGGTCGCCTTGGCGTTCGGGAACGCATCATGGGAGAAGCGACGCCACGAGGAGACCTTGACCCGTATGCCGTTGAGGATGCCCTCCTCGCCGAGATAGGCGCCCCACTGCCAGGTAATGATCGCCACCTGCACTTTGGCGTTGCGGGGATCCAGACCGAGCGCGCCGAGGCCGAGGAAGACGATCGGGCGGATGTAGGCGGATGAGAACTCGTTGGCCCGGACTACCTCCTTGGCAGCCTCGACCATCTCGTCCACCGAGTACCCGAGATCCATGCGGTACGACTTGGCGGACCGGGCCAGACGTCTCATGTGGTCGGTAAGCCGGAAACCGGCCGTACCGCCCACTGCTTCGTAGGCCCGGATGCCTTCGAAGACACCCGTGCCGTAGTGCAATGCGTGGGTCAGGACATGGACGGTGGCATCCTCGAAGTCAACGATCCGACCATCCATCCATATGTATCTTGCCGTATCCATGACCACCATGATAGAACCCGCGCAGACCGAGTAACCCGCATCTGCCCGGTGGTTCCGGCGGCCGGACCGGACCGGCCGGAGTCCGGACGCTGCCCCGCGCGGTATCCTGCTGGCTGGTCCTGATGCAATGCGTTCGTGAGTAGCCTGCTCTCACCCGATATCTGGGTGTCCCTGGTGGCCCTGACGGCCCTCGAGATCGTGCTGGGCGTGGACAACCTGGTGTTCATCTCGCTGATGGCCAACAAGCTGCCTCCCGCGTCTCGGGACCGGGTGTGGAAAGTCGGGCTGGCGATGGCAGCTGCTATGCGGGTGGTGCTCCTGTTCGCCATCAACTGGGTGATCGGCCTTACCGCGCCGCTGTTCTCCGTCTTCAACCACAGCGTCTCCGGGCGGGACCTGATCCTCCTGGGCGGCGGCGCGTTCCTGCTCGGCAAGGCCGTGATCGAGATCCACGAGCAGCTCTATCCGGGATCGCGCCACGACGGTAGGGCCGAACGGACCGCCGCCACCTTCGCAGGTGTGCTGGGCCAGATCGCGTTGCTGGACATGGTCTTCAGCCTGGACTCGGTGATAACCGCCGTGGGCATGGCCGACCGGATCGGGGTCATGATCGCGGCCGTGCTCATCGCGGTCGGCGTGATGATGTGGCTCTCGAGCCCGGTCATGCGGATCGTCAACGAGCACCCGACCATCCGGATGCTGGCGCTGGCCTTCCTCCTCCTGATCGGGGTCTCTCTCGTCGCCGAGGGCGGTGGCGCCCACCTCCCCAAGGGCTACATCTACTCCGCTATGGGCTTCGCCGTGCTGGTGGAGATGCTGAACATGCGCATGCGGCGCAACCAGACCATCCGTGAGTGATCGGGGTCAATGGCCAGGGTCCTAGCGTCGTGGTTCGGGTGCGGGTTCATCCCGCGCCGGCTCCGGGGGGCTGACGAGGGCGCCGGGACGGTGGGCGCCCTGGCCGCTCTGGTACCGGCCCTCCTCCTCGGCCGGGCCGGATGGGCGGCTCAACTGGCCGCAGCCCTGGCGGTGTGCGCTCTCTCGGTGTGGGCGAGCGGGCACTTCGCCGACGAGGGGGACCCGGGATGGGTCGTGATAGACGAGGCGGCCGGAACGTTCATCGCCACCATCGGGGTGTCCCTCCTTCCGGCACTGGTCGGCTTCGTGGTGTTCCGGGTCGCCGACATCACCAAGCGGTTCCCGCTCGTGCAGAGGGCCGAGACCCTACCGGGCGGGCTGGGGATCACCGCAGACGATGTGGTGGCGGGCTTGTGGGGCCTCGGCGCGGCCTGGATCGTTCAGGGCCTCACGGGTTGACGGTGAGGGACCCGACGCAACGAGGGACTAGCTAGCGGCATTATTAGCCGGAATCCCTCCCTTGGGCGGAGCGGTCAGAGTCCGGCTCGCTCGGTGATGAGGGTTCCGGCCAGTTTCGGGTCGGCCTTTCCGCGGGTATTGCGCATCACCTGGCCCACGAAGAACCCGACCAGCTTGCGCTCGCCATCCTTGAGGCGGGCGAACTCGTCAGGATTCGCCGCGATCAACTCGTCCACCACCGACTCCAGCAAGCCCGTGTCGGATATCTGCAGCAGATCGCGGCCCGCAGCCACTTCCGCCGGAGAGCCCTCCCCTGCGATCACTCCGGCCAGCACCTCGCGGGCGGCCGAGCCGGACAGGGTCCCCTGCCGGATCATGCCCAGCAACTCTGCCAGCGACGACCCGGTCAGAGACGACCCTCCCACCGACGGGATTCCGGCCTTCCGTAGGGAGGCCACCACCTCACCTGTCGCCCAGTTGGCGGCCTGAGGAGCACCGGCCCCGGCTTCCACGGCATCCTCGAACAGTTGCGCCAGGCCCGCCTCCGCTCCCACCAGGTTGGCCGCCTGGGCGGCATCGATGCCCATCTCCTCGTAACGCACCCGCCGGACGCTCGGCAGTTCCGGTAACAGGGCCGCCATCCCGTCTTCCCAATCACGGTCGAGTTCCATCGGCACCAGATCGGGATCGGGGAAGTAGCGGTAGTCCGAGCTGCCCTCCTTGATCCGCCCTCCCCTGGTGACGCCGGCCTCCTCGTCCCAATGGCGGGTCTCCATGACGATCCTCTGCCCGCTCGACAGGCGAGCGGTCTGGCGTTCTATCTCGTACGAGACGGCCCGCTCCAGGGAGCGGAACGAGTTCATGTTCTTGATCTCCACCTTCGTGCCGAGTGGAGCCCGGGGTCCCGCACGCACCGAGACGTTGGCGTCGAAGCGGATCGACCCCTCCTCCAGCCGGGCGTCGGACACGCCAAGAGCCTCCACCAGCAACCTCAGCTCCTGCGCGTAGGCCCTGGCCTGCGCGGCGGACCTGATGTCGGGACGGGTCACGATCTCGACCAGCGGCACGCCGGAACGGTTGAAGTCGAGCAACGAGTACTCGGCCGCGCTGATCCTGCCGTCGCCACCCCGGTGGGTGCTCTTGCCGGTGTCCTCCTCCTGATGGACCCGCTCGATCCGGATCCGACCCGGATGGTCGCCGCCCACCTCGAGGTAGCCGTCCACGCAGACCGGCAGGTCGAACTGGGAGATCTGGTAGTTCTTCGGCAGGTCGGCGTAGAAGTAGTTCTTGCGGTGGAACACCGGGCGGCGGGTCACCGAGCAGTTCAGTGCCAGGCCTATCTGCATGATCCGGTTGATCGCCTCGCGGTTGGGCACCGGCAACGCGCCCGGCAACCCCAGGCAGACCGGGCAGATGTTGGTGTTGGGCTCGGCGTCGAACCGGGCCGGGCAACCGCAGAACATCTTCGACGCCGTGGACAGCTCGACGTGGGTCTCGAGGCCGATGACCGCCTCCCAGGTCACCGGACCCCGCCTCTCAGCCCGTATGACGGGTCGAACGGAACGGTCGTGTCGAAGCCGGCGAGGGATTCCACGGCCGCGGCCACCTGGAACATGACCGCCTCCTCCAAGGCCGGCGCCATCACCTGGAACCCGATGGGCAGATCGTGGCGGTCCAGGCCGACCGGGACGCTGATGGCCGGATGCCCGGCCAGATTGGACGGGATGGTGAAGACATCGCTCACGTACATCGACAGCGGGTCCTCGGTCCGGTCGCCCAGCGGGAAGGCGGTGGTGGCGCTGGTGGGCGAGACCAGCACGTCGCACTGCCGGTAGGCGCGCGCAAAGTCCTCGCGGATCAGGGTGCGCACCTTCTGGGCCTGGCCGTAGAACGCCTCGTGGTAGCCGGCCGAGAGGGCGAAGGTGCCCAGCAGCACCCGGCGGGTCACCTCGGGGCCGAACCCGTCGGCGCGGGAGCGGGACATCATCTGCTCGGTGGTAGCGCCGTCCACCCGCAGCCCGTACCGGACCCCGTCGAAGCGGGCCAGGTTGGCGGAGCACTCGGCCGGTGCGATCAGGTAATAGGCGGAAAGGCCCTGCTCCGTGGAGGGGAGATCGACCTCCAGGGTGACAGCCCCGGCCCCCTCCATGGCCGCCAGCGCACGGTCGAAGGCCGCCTCCACATCCGGCTCCACCGCATCGGCGCCACCTAGCCGGCGCGCCACACCCACGCGGACCCCGTCCAGGCCCCCGCCGAGCCGGGCACCTGACGGCTCGATCCCGCCCGGATACGAGGTGGAGTCGAGCGGATCGTGGCCGGAGATGGCGTCGAGCAGGAGGGCGGCATCCTCAACGCGGTGGGCAATGGGACCGATCTGGTCGAGCGAGGAGGCGAAGGCGATCAGCCCGTAGCGGCTGACCGCTCCGTACGTGGGCTTGGCACCGACCACTCCGCACAACGAGGCGGGTTGGCGGATCGAACCGCCCGTATCGGAACCCAGGCCGCCCAAGGCCATTCCGGCCGCAACCGCCGCTGCGCTCCCGCCCGACGAACCGCCGGGGACCCGGTCGGTGTTCCAGGGGTTACGGGTGGGCCCGAAGGCGGAGTTCTCCGTGGAGGAGCCCATGGCGAACTCGTCGAGGTTGGTCTTGCCGGCGATCAGCGCGCCGGCATCCCTGAGGCGCCGGATCGCCGTGGCATCGTACGGAGGGATGTAGCCGGCCAGGATCCTCGAGCCGGCGGTGGTCTCCATCTGACGGGTGGTCATGTTGTCCTTGACCGCGATCGGGATTCCGTGGAGCGGGCCGCGATCCCTCCCTGCGGCCAGTTCCTCGTCGGCCCCGGCGGCGGCCTCCAGCAAGCCGTCCGTGTCAAGCGTCAGGTAGGCGTGGAGTTGGGCCTCGACCATCGAGGTGCGCGCCAGGACTTGTTCGGCCAGGCCCACCGACGTGATCGATCCGTTCCGGAGGGCGCGGGCCGCCCCCGCGATCGTGGTGAATGTCACCGCTCAGGCCTCCTCGATGGCCGGCGGCACCCGGAAGAGTGGGCCTTCGGTGTCCGGGGCCTGGGCCAGCACCTCCTCTTGGTCCAGCACCGTGTGTGGGGTGACTCGGTCCTCGCGGAAGCGGTTGGTCATGGGGAGGGGATGCGAGGTGGGCTCCACACCGTCGGTATCCACCGCCTGGATGCGAGCCACGTGCTCGAGTAGCTCCTGGCACTGGCGCCCGTAGGTGTCCAACTGCCGGTCGGACAACTCGAGGCGCGCCAGGCGCGCCACATGGGCAATGTCGATCTCAACGGCCACGGACGGGAGGTTAACCGGCTGCGGATTGCTGTCAGCACTGCTCCCGAGAGGAACGGCTAGCCCTGATTACTCGTGTTTCCAGTACACCGACGCCGATGCGGCCACTTCCGTCCCATCACTGGTTCACGCCTATCCAGCCAAGCAGTCGTCGAGGAACATCTGGGCCATTACGAAATTGCCCACGACGCACGTGGCAGTGAATTGGTCGCCGGCATTGAGCGGAATCATCTCTTCGTCTGTCAGGTCATCGAGCACTACGTCCGAAAGCCAGCTGACCTCAAGGTACACCTTGCCGTTGTCGATTCGGTCAATAGTGCCGTACACGGTCACCCGCTTGCCCTTGTACTCCGCGTCGAACCTCGTGGCGTTGGCCTCCCGCTCCTCGAACAGCGCCTCCGCCGACAGCCTGGCCACTACCGGGCCGGCGTCTGGTTCAGTTCCGCCGCAGGCAAGCAGCATCACCAGCGTCCCGACTACCAATGCGATCCTTCTCATGTCTTCCCCTTCATCGTTAGATCGTGGAACAGCTCATGGCCACACTCTTCCTCGCCGTCACGCAGCACGCCCACAGGCTGGATATTCATCGCATTCCGTGGGCCGGCCTGGGAGTGACGGTACAGGACCGCGCGATCCATCAGCCGGATGGCGCCTCGGTCAGGAAACCGAGCAGGGCCTGGTACGCCGGGTCCAGGTAGGCGATCGGCACGCTCTCCGCGGCCTGGTGGGCCTGGGCAACCTCACCCGGTCCGTAGTTGACGGCCGGAATCCCGTAACGCGCCAGACGTGCCACATCGGTCCACGCCTGCTTGGGAGTGAGCTGGGCACTCGTGGCTCGGATCAGCCGATCGAGATGCGGGTTGCCTTCCGGCACCGGTGCGCCGGGAACGATCTCGTGAACCTCCACCGCGTCGGCGGGGGCCGCGATCTCGGACAGCCGCCTGAGCGCAGCTTCGGGGGTCACGTTGGGCGGGAACCGGTAGTTGAGGTGGAGATCGAAGGTCCCGGGGATCACATTGCGCGCCAGCCCTGCTGAGGCCTGGGTCACGGAGAACACCTCGAAGAAGGAGAGGCCCGACACCACGTGTTCCTCCGGCTGCCGCTCGTGGAGATCGGCCAGCCACGCGCCTGCCTTGGTGATGGCGTTCTCACCCAACCAGGGGCGGGCGCTGTGGGCGGTCTTGCCCTCGAAACGGACGGTGGCGTTCGCGGTGCCCTGGCAACCGAGCTGGAGCTCGAGATCCGTAGGCTCAAGCACCACTGCGAACTCAGCCCCGGTCAGCCATGACATCTCCTGCAGAACCGGCTCGAGGCCGTTCCCGGCGTCGGGACCCTCCTCGGCATCGTAGAACACGCCGACCACATCGAAAGGACCCTCCCGGACCGCCTCCTCCTCGAGCAGGTGAACCATGACCGCGACGCCCGACTTCATGTCCGACGTTCCGAGACCGAGCAGCCGTCCTCCCTCGATCTGAGCCGGCGCCTGACCCTGCGAAGGCACGGTATCGATGTGGCCCACGAGGAGAAGGAGTGGCCGCCCGTTGCGGGCGCCCACCACCAGGCTGTTGCCGACACGCCGGAGGTGCTCCCTCGCGTACGTGGAGCCGAGCCGGCGCGAGAGGGCCTCGCACAGCTGACCTTCCTGACCGGTAGGCGACGGGATGTCAACCAGCCAGCACAGGGTGTCTACCAGCGTCATGCGCTACCCAGGCAGGTTCTGACCACGTCGATCGCCTGCTCGCATTCGTCCAGGGTGGGTACCA
>JAPPGV010000107.1:10753-20127 GCA_028821235.1 bacterium | reverse complement strand
GGCGGACGCACCGTAGGAGCAGGCACCGTCACCAAAATCATCGAATAACCGGAACACCGGGTCGGAGAATCGGACAGCAGGAGGGCCCCCATGGCCAAGAAAAAGGGAAGCCGTATCAAGATCACCCTCGAGTGCACCGAGGCGAGGGCCGAGGGAAAGCCCCCGTCGCGCTACATCACCACCAAGAACCGGACCAATACCACCGGCCGGCTCGAGCTCAGGAAGTACAACCGCTTTCTCCGGCGCCACACCCTGCATCGCGAAACCCGCTAGTGGTCTGTCTGTGGAATGGCGGTGTGGTATGGCGTCGGCAGCGGTGTTCCTCGCAAGGCCCGCTGACGAAGGCGTTCCCGCAGCGGTACGTTGAGGAAGCGGAACGCAGCGACGGGGCACCGGTGGCCGCCAGAGCACGCCTGGCTGTTTCGCCGACAGACCACTACCCCGTGGATGCCCCAGCGGGCTTCTAGCCGGATCGGGATGGTGACGGGTCCGGAGAGCTTGACCGGTCGCACGTACGGCCCGTCGCGGTTCCGAGTCAGTCGGGCCCAGGTGGCCGCATACGTGGCGGCGTCCGGCGACGATCCGGAGCGCTGGCATTCCCACGCTCCGCCCTCGTTCGCGGGGGCGGTTCTCTTCAAGGTGGCCACGTCCTTCCTGGGCGATCCGGACGTTGCTTCGCATGCCCGCTTGCTCATCCACGGTGAGCAGACATTCACCTGGCGCCAGCCCTGGCGGATCGGCGCCGACCTGGCCATCTCGGCCCGGATCGACCGGCTCCGGGAGCGGGCCGGCACTGCCTTCGTCACCTTCGGCGCCGAGGTCGTAGATTCCGCCGACCGGACGGTGCTGTCGTCCCGCTCGCTGTTCCTCATGTCCCCGGAGAGCCCACCCGGAGGAACGGCCACCGAGCGTTCCGAGCCGGCGGCAGAGGCGCGCCGGGCCAACTCCGTTCCCCGCGCCGAGTCCTTGCCCGAGGTAGGCGAATCCCTCGCGCCGCTGGCCAAGTCGGCCTCCCGGGTCGACTTGGTGCGGTACGCCGCCGCCAGCGAGGACTTCAACCCGGTCCACTGGGACCACCTCCGCGGGGTCGAGTCGGGAGTGGGCGGTGTCATCTGCCACGGCCTGTTGATGGCCGCCTGGGCTACCCAGCCGGCCGCTGCATCGTCGCCCCGGCCCCGTCCCCTCGCCAGGGCCCGCTTCCGGTTCCGGCGGCCCCTGTATCCCGACCAGGCTGCCCGGGTCACCACCATGGTGAAGGATCGGGATGAGCGGCGGACCGTCCTCAACTCGACGGTGTCGTCCGAGGCGGGGGATCACGTCTCGGCTAGCATCGAGATACCGAAGGACGACGAAAGCGGGTAGGAGCGTGCAGGACCACCGGTTGGGTCCGGACGTAAACGAGCTGGTGGATCGGTCGCGAAACGGTGATCGGGAGGCCTTCGGAGAGTTGGCACGGCTCCATCAACACGAGGTCTACACGCTGGCGGTCCGGTTGACGGGTGATCGAACCCTGGCAGCCGATGTCACCCAGGAGGCGTTGATCCGGGCGTGGCGGGCCATCGGGCGTTTCCGGGGGGACTCGAGCTTCTCCACCTGGCTGTACCGGATCACGGCCAACGTCGCCTGGACGCTCAAGGGACGGGCGGCTCGCCAGCGCACCTACCAGCTTGACGCGATGATCGTCCAACCGCAGGCGAGCGACCGCGGCAATCCCGAGGTGGCGGGAGAGCGGACCGAGTTGCGCGCCCGGCTCGGGGCGGCGCTCGCAGAACTGGCGCGATCCCAGCGCACGGTGGTGATTCTGAAGGACGTCTACGGCTGGTCACACAAGGAGATCTCCGAAGCGCTGTCGATCTCGGTGACCGCCTCCAAGGTGCGACTGCACCGCGCTCATCTCCGGTTGCGGGAGCTGTTGAAGGAGTCGAGTTGAGCCGGCTGGTGAACCGAGCCGGACTCGATCGCGTTCCTCGGATCGCCACCTGCGGCCTCACCCGGCTGGTCCTGCACGGGGCCGAGTCCGGCGGGATCGATCTACCTCCGGTGATGGAGCGACATCGCCGCGGCTGCTTGTCCTGCCAGGCCGCCACCGCACGCCAGCGGAGGATGCTGGCCGAGCTGGGTGCCATGAGAACCCAGGTCGAACCGGCGCCCTTCGACATGACGGCCGGCCTGGAGTACCCGGCCGAGGTGGACGGCGACCACCCCTCCGAGCAGCGCAGCTCTACCAGTCGAAGAACCGCTACCGCGGTGGCGTCGGCGGCATCGATCGCCGCCATAGGGGTGGTGGTGCTGGCCCGCCGGATGAGATCGCCAAGCATCCGGTAGCCTGCCAAGTGGTCTGTCTGCGAAACAGCCGGGTGCTCTGGCGGCCATCGGCGTCCCGTCGCTGCGTTCCGCTTCCTCAACGGACCGCTGCGGGTACGCCTTCGTCGGCGGGCCTTGCGAGGCACACCGCTGCCGTCGCCATACCACACCGCCATTACACCGACAGACCACTGGCGGGCTGGAGGTAACCGCCGACGACCGGACGGGGTCGTGAGGTGTCTAAACTAGGGCAGACCTGTTCGTATACTCCCTGCGGCAGCCGAGGGGCGTAGCTCGAAGTTGGTTAGAGCGCCGGTCTCCAAAACCGGAGGTTGGGGGTTCGAGTCCCTCCGCCCCTGCCAGGTTCCTCACCGTTTCTCGCCGTCTCTAACGGTTTCTCACTGACCTATAATCCCAGGTGAAAGCCATGTTCTTAGAGCCTGCTATCGGCCGCTAGCGGATTGGCTAGTCTCTGGGCTTGTTTCTTGACCATTCGCACTGTTTCCGGTAGTTTCATCTAGTTGTGGGACGGGAAGAGGGACGGATTTGGAGGTAAAGTGCCAAAATTGACGGCTGCTTTCGTACGATCGGTCACCAAGGCGGGTAAGTACGGCGACCAGCATGGTCTGGTCTTGCGGGTTCAGCCTTCCGGATCGAAAGCATGGATCTGGCGGGGAACCGTCAACGGCCGCCGACGAGACCTTGGCTTGGGCCGCTACCCCTATGTGAGTCTGGCCGAAGCAAGGGCCAAAGCGTTCGAGTACCGCAAGACCTCGTTAGACGGTGGCGACCCGGTGACACTGCGCGCCGGTGGTGTGCCAACCTTCGCACGGGCGGCGGAGACGGTGATCGGGTTGCACGCGGGGAAGTGGAAACCTCGCAGCGAGGGGGGCCAAACCGAAGAACAGTGGCGCTCCAGTCTCGCTACCTACGTGCTGCCGATCATCGGCTCGAAACGTGTGGACGAGATCACCACAGCCGACGTGTTGGCGTGCCTCACGCCGATCTGGCACAAGAAGGCCACAACCGCGAAGCGGGTCCGGCAGCGTATAGCCGCAGTGATGCGCTGGGCGATCGCGGAGGGGTATCGGCAGGACAACCCTGGGGGTGAAGCGGTGGTCGCTGCGTTGCCGAAACAGAACGGCGGCAGGAAGCATCACCGAGCCGTACCGCACCACGATGTTGCGGTCGCTGTCGCCACGGTCCGGGCTTCCAGGCTCGAGCCGACGCTACGGTTGGCGTTCGAGTTCTCGGTGCTCACCGCGGCCCGGTCGGGTGAGGTTCGGGGCGCACACTGGTCGGAGATAGACTTCGAAGCGGCCATATGGACGATTCCCGCAGGGCGGATGAAAGGCGGTCGTGAGCATCGGGTGCCGCTATCGGGTCGGGCATCGGCAGTGTTGGCCGAGGTCCGCCGCTATTCGGACGGCAGCCCACTGGTGTTCCCCCGCCCCCGCAGGATCGGGAGCGAGATTCCGCGTTGGATGCTCGGCAAAGTACCCGGCAGGGTCGGCATCGACGGCACCCTGCACGGCATGCGGAGTTCCTTCCGGGATTGGTGCGGCGAGACCGGCGTTGCCCGCGAGGTCGCCGAAGCGTGCCTCTCACACTTGGTCGGGAACGCCGCGGAGTTGGCTTACTCACGGAGTGATCTGTTGGAACGCCGCCGTGAGGTTATGGAGGCCTGGGGGCACTATGCCGCCCCCACGACTGTCAGCTAGCGTGCCGGGTTTGTCGGAGAGCGAGGTGGTACCCCGTCGGAGGAGACCGCGTACAACCCTAGGTAGACTTCTAAGGTTTCTGTCGATCCGTCCCGCAAACTGACCCACAGCAAACTAGGCGTAGCCGAAACCTGGTCCCATGGGTGTCAGATGACCGATAGGGCGCCGAACCACGACCGGCCGAAGAGTTCCCGTACTGAGCTTTGCCGTTGCGGGCGTCTGAGGTGGTCATTATGGGCATTGGAGACGGGAGACGGCCACGGCGAGGGTTCCATCACGGGGTCAGCGTCCTCAGCGAGCCGGGTAGAACAAACTGCTTGCTTATGAGACCGCGCAAAACCCCAGGTAAATACAGGTTTTGTGCTTATCGATCCCACAAACCGCCCCACAACACACTAGGCATTGCCCGGAACCTGGTCCACAAGAATCGTCAAGGATGTCAGGGGTCAGTCGTCGACCTCACCACGAGTGTCGGTGACCTCACAGTAGCATGATAGCCGTGCTACCGTGTACCTGTGATCGTCTCGTTCCGGGGCCGCGGCACAGCCGATCTGTTCAATGGGCTGAACACACCACAGGCCCGTCGAGTCTGCCCGCGCCATCTGTGGGCAGTGGCCCGTAGAAAACTGGACCTGCTCGACTCTGCCGCCGTCTTGAGTGATCTCGCAGCGCCTCCGGGCAACAGGCTAGAGCAGCTCGGTGGCGACCGAAGCGGACAGTTCAGCATTCGAATCAACGACCAATTTCGTGTCTGCTTCAGATGGACGGCAATCGGCCCCGACCAAGTCGAGGTGACCGACTACCACTAGAAAGGAAGGCCAAAGTGGTGCGCATCCCTAACGACCGTGAACCCACACACCCGGGCACGATGCTGCTGCACGAGTTCTTGCAGCCCAGAGGGATCACCCAGCGCGAGCTCGCTGCTGCGATAGATGTGCCGTTCCAGCGGGTGAACGAGGTGGTTAGGGGCCGGCGAGGCGTCACTCCCAGCACCGCCCTACGGCTCTCCCGGTTCTTCGGCACGACCCCGGACCTGTGGATGAGCCTACAACAGCGCTGGGACCTATACCACGCAATACGCCGGGAGGCCGAGAAGCTCGACAGCATAGTGCCACTCGCGGCATCCACCTGACGGCGGCCTCGCCGGTCATCCCCTGGACGATCTTGTACAACCGCCCGGCCCGCTGCCGCAATGGAGGGGCAGCTTTAAGGGGAATAATATAGAATCGTAACCAACCGGCGGGGTCAGGCGCGGCCGGTTTTCATGAACTTCCACCGCTTCTTCGGTGTGGGCGGTGTGCGGAGGATGGCTGTCATGATGTTCTCGGGGGTGTCGGGTATAGGTTCGGGCATCGGGTACTTCACCGGCCTGCCACGGCCACGTTTCTTCTGTTCTGGCATGGGTTACTCTCCGTGTTGTTCGATGTATAGGAGCGCGTTTCTGAGGAGGTTCTTGCCGTTCTGGAATCGGCCTAGGCCGGTGTTGCAGCTATCGCAGATGAACGATCTGGCTTTGCCGATCCCTTTGTGGTGATCGAGAACGATCTTGGCGGTGACCCCGACTATCGACCGCTTACGGCAGATCGGGCACTGAAACAGCGTGCCTTTGGCGGGGCGGTGTTCCTCAGCGGCTTGTCGCTCTTTGGCCGTCATCCCCCGGCGGTCGATGCCCCTGCAACATATGTTGCAGGTCGGGCGGCGCCTGATGCGGCCGCGTGCCGTTGTCTGGTTCCTCTGGAAATGGTCAACCGGCTTGAGAACGTGACATCGGTTGCAGATTTTCGTGGAGTGGTCATCCCCTGTTGTAGTCGGGTCGAACCGCTCGATGTCTGTGTTGAGGACGCGGAGCGTTACGCCGTCGCCGACCAGGAACACTTCGCTGGTCTCTGGCCCGCTGGCGGTGACAAACCCGACCGAGCGGCGCTTGTACGCGATGGGCAGTGTTTCCCCGACCGGAACACCAGACGCGCCTACGCACAGAACGCAGGCCCCCTCTGGGATCATGCGGACAGCGCGGGCTGGCTGGGCATCGCCACTCGCTGTTCCGCTATGGCGATGTAGTCCGCCGCGATGTCGATGCCGATATAGTCTCGTTTGTTGGCAGCGGCCATCTTGGGGGTGGTGCCGGACCCGCACATCGGGTCTAACACGATATCGCCTGGTTTGGACCATGAGAGAATGTGGTCCTCGGCGAGCCGCTCAGGAAACACGGCCGGGTGCTGGAACGCGACCTTGTCTCTTGTGGTGCCGTTCATCCCGACCGCATAGGCCCAGATGTTGGTGCGGGTTTTCTCCTTGTTCAGCTTCCCCATCGTCTTCTTGTTCACCGCGTCCGGCCCCTTGTTGTGCACCAGCGGCTCGTAACCGCTCCGAACAGTTGGTTCCTTGAGCGGGTTGAAGGTCTTGGGACGTCCCCGGCTCAACACGAACATGAACTCGTACGCGTTGGTGTAGGCGTTGGAGCGCATGAAGGGTGTGTTCTTCTTGCGGTAGATCATGGCGTCGTGAACGGCAAAGCCGATCTCCTGAAAGTGGATTGCCTGGCGGAAGCTGGTTAGGGAACGCCCCCCGTTGATTCGGTCACCTACCACCCAGACGACCACCCCGCCCGGCTTTGTCACTCGCAGAAGTTCGGAGGCGATCTCCTCGAAAGGGAACTGATAGCCCTTGTAGTTGCGCAGGTTATCGTAGGGCGGTGACGTGACGGTGAGATCGATGCAGTCGTCCGGCCAGTCGGCCATGACCTCCACGCAATCCCCGACTATCAGGGAGTTGCGGATCATGGCGCGACCCCGCGATGGCCGGAGATGAGGTCTTCGTAGCGGAGTCGCTTTCCCACGAGTCCGCACATGATGAACCGCATCTGGTCGACAGTGTCGAACGGGCGGATGTTGTGCCGACCGGCGAACTCGTTGACATACCGTTGGAGGTGCTTGGGGCTCATCCGGTGGTAGGTGCCGTGGTAGCCCCGCTTGAGCATCGACCAGAACGACTCGACTCCGTTGGTGTGAGCCTTCCCCCGCACGTATTCCCCTACCGAATGGTGGATAGCCTGGCGGCCTTCGAGCCCATCATACGCCGTGGCGCCGTCGGTGTAGACCGGCTGGTTCGGTATTCGATGCTCTTCCACGAACCCCTGGAGCGTGTCCGCCTGGGTGTTCGGCACCACTCGGGCGACGACCTGGCCGGTAGCGCGATCCTTCGCCCCGACCACAGCGGTCTTACCGACCGGGCCGCGTCCGGCGTTCAGCTTCTTCGCGGCGTGCTTGTTGCGCTCCAAGCCACCGATGAAACTCTCGTCCACTTCCATCGCCCCGGCAAAGGTGGCCTGGTCGTTCTCCCAAGCCTCCCGCAGGCGGTGGGCCAGGAACCACGCCGACTTCTGCGAGATGCCCAAATCACGATGCAGCTTCATGCTGGCCTGACCCTTCAACCCGGTCGCCAACAGGTAGGTGGCTATCGCCCATGTCTGGTAGCCGAGGTTGCTTCCCGCCATCGCGGTGCCGGTCTTGACCGAGAAGAACTTCCGGCACACCCGGCAGCGGTACGGCTGGCTCGGGTGCTTCGCCCCTGTCTGAACGTTGGTGCTCTCGCAGCGCGGGCAGGTCGGTTCACCACCCCACCGGCATTCAGCGATCCAAGCCTCGGCGGCCTCATCGTCGGGAAACATACGGGTGACCTCGATGAGCGAGAGACCCTTGCGGTAGCTCTTGCCTGGTCCTGTCTGCGTCATCCCTCACCCTCCCGATTTATAACATAATCGTAACATGAGGGTGTGACAGATTCGCGCATTTGGTTACGATTCGATATAAATCCCCTCTAAAGCTGTCCTTGCCATCGCCGCTCAAGAAGTAAGCAGCGTTGCCGCAATGGAAGCTGCCCGAAGCCGGCGGATACTGGGGAACAACACTGGGGTAACTGCTTTAAAGCTGCCCGAAGCGGGCAAGGCGTATGCTTGACGGCGTATGGGCGGCCATCGCCGCAATGGATGTATCCCGCCGCAATGGAGGGGCAGCTTTAAAGCTGCCCGAAGCTCCACGAGAGCCTCCACCAACGGCCAAACCTACCCCATGCCGCAATGGAGGGGCAGCTTTAAAGCTGCCCGAAGATGGATTGGCCTGACCACTCCAAAATGAACCAGGTGCCGCAATGGAGGGGCAGCTTTAAAGCTGCCCGAAGGACGGCCGCAACGGGGCGGTCGGTGCCCGTCAGGTCCCGCCGCAATGGAGGGGCAGCTTTAAAGCTGCCCGAAGCATGACGGACGGCGGGACGGTGCCCGGGTGGATTCGCGCCGCAATGGAGGGGCAGCTTTAAAGCTGCCCGAAGACAAAGTTGCCCTGACCGCCCCACACAACCGTCGCCGAGCCGCAATGGAGGGGCAGCTGGCCATGATCTCCGCACGGGCGATGTTTCGCCGCAATGGAGGGGCAGCTTTAAAGCTGCCCGAAGCAGCCAACCCCCGCCTTCCATCAGCAGACCAGAACAGCCGCAATGGAGGGGCAGCTTTAAAGCTGCCCGAAGGTAGAATCGGCACGGGTAGCAGCCGAAGGGGACGAAGGCCGCAATGGAGGGGCAGCTTTAAAGCTGCCCGAAGGGATGCGCATCAGGGGCTTCATCCGGGGCATGGGATCGCCGCAATGGAGGGGCAGCTTTAAAGCTGCCCGAAGGCGGACCCTGACCGGAGATGGTCGATCTTCGAGGAGCTCGCCGCAATGGAGGGGCAGCTTTAAAGCTGCCCGAAGAGCCAGAAAGGGCGAAGCCCGTTGGCGTGGCCGTGGGCCGCAATGGAGGGGCAGCTTTAAAGCTGCCCGAAGCGAAACGCTCAAGCTGCTCCTCGCAGCAGTGTGGGGGCCGCAATGGAGGGGCAGCTTTAAAGCTGCCCGAAGCGCTCCCACCTGGCGTCTACATCGCCGTCGCGGAGCTGGCCGCAATGGAGGGGCAGCTTTAAAGCTGCCCGAAGGCCGTCCGACCCGGTGATCCACAGCCACACGCCGCGGAGGCCGCAATGGAGGGGCAGCTTTAAAGCTGCCCGAAGCCTGGAGGCGCAACGCCAGGGGGCGCCACAGCGCGCCGCCGCAATGGAGGGGCAGCTTTAAAGCTGCCCGAAGCCCGGCGGCTGCGCCGGCCACCCATCGATGGGCCGCTTCTCGCCGCAATGGAGGGGCAGCTTTAAAGCTGCCCGAAGCGCCGGGGGTGGTGGCGACCTCGAGGGCGGCGAGCGGCCGCAATGGAGGGGCAGCTTTAAAGCTGCCCGAAGCATCGGCGAGCCTGAGGAACCAGGCGGTCGGGTTCGCGCCGCAATGGAGGGGCAGCTTTAAAGCTGCCCGAAGAGCTCGCTCAAGAACCTAG
>JAPPGV010000107.1:0-10653 GCA_028821235.1 bacterium | reverse complement strand
GCCGCAATGGAGGGGCAGCTTTAAAGCTGCCCGAAGAGCTCGCTCAAGAACCTAGCCCTGACCTGGGGGTTTGTCATGGGTTGCGAGCGGTGCCGGCGGGCGGTCATCATCCTACATGATTTTGGTTGTCAAGGAGCCGCAAAACTGTTGTGTTACCTGGGTTCGAGCGCTGGGTGGCTTCGGTGTCGTCACTGGACCGCTCGCATCAGATGACCACCGGACCTGATGTGGGTAGACGGCTCGCGACGCCCATGAACTGGAAGCACTCACTACCTCGCTCTTTCGGGGCGCCGAGGTCGACGATAGCTATCGAGTCGAGCGCATGGTGAATGATGTCACCGAGGTCAGTTCGCATCGCCAGGAGTTCCATCGCATCGAGGTCACAGATAAACACGCTGTATTGGAGGCTCCACCCGTATCCCTTCATGGTTTTATGGACCCGTCGGAGGCGTTTGTCCTCCCGGATGTCGTACGCTACGAGGTATCTCCTGCGCCGCGCCATCGGTCACCTCGTCATGAACGGGACGTATTCGGGTATCTCGCCTAGGAGATAGGCTCCAAGCATTCGGGCTTGAACCTCCAACACGCGCCGATAGGTGATTCGGTACTTGTAGGTCGGGTGTGTGATCTCGTGATCGAGGCGACGTTCATACGCTGACAGGAACGAGCGCCGGGCCTGTTGGTTCATAGCCACACCCCGGGCTCGTACGACGAAGCCGGATGATCTAATCTCGCCGTTGTTGATCACGTTGACGACTACGGAGTCGGCTACAAGGGGACGGAACTCTTCGGCCAAGTCGAGGGCTAGAGCAGGTCGGCCGAATCTAGGTCGGTGGTAGAGGCCCAGGTAGGGATCGAAGCCGACGCCGAGCACCGTGGCGGTCAGGTCTTTGACGAGCAGCGAGTAGCCGTAGGAGAGAAGGCAGTTCACGGCGTCGCGTGGGGGACGCCGGTTACGGCCGTTGACATCGAAGGTGCCGAGGTCATCGTTCTTGAGCATGCCGGCAAACCTTCCAAAGTACAGTCGAGCGGCGGTTCCTTCGAATCCGAGAAGGGACTCCACCGACTCTGCGGAGGCGGCCTGATCGGCAAGACGTCTGAGTTGGGCGAGCACGGGGCCGGTGTCGGTGCGGGAGTTCCTTCGGAGGAAGGTGCGACAGTTACGGATCTTGCCCTCGACCAGCCTCCTCGCTATAGGAAGGCCAGCTTGAGCGGCGATCGCAGCTTGGCGTCTGCGAAGTTCCACGTGTTTGGAGGGGAGTCCTTCGGCGATGCCCTGGAACCATCCGCCATAGGAGAACCAGCAAACCGGTATCTGGCGGCTGAACGCGGCCCGCATCAGCTGTGAAGACAGTTGGACGTTGCCGTACACGGAGATCTGAGACACATCAATCGCCCGAACCTGGGTGATTGTCTCGTTGCGGCGAGTCACGGTGACCCGTCCCCCGCGTATACCGACTTTCGCTCCCTGATCGGTTACGTACAACGGCCTCGCGGCGGAGTCGCGCGGAGTGAGCCGCCGAGGCCTCTTTCTGGATCTGCGGGTGTGGAGGTTGGTTTCGTCGGGCAGACAGATACCAACCAGGGAACATCGCGGGCACTTGGGACTATCGACAAGAGGCGGTGGAGGATCCGATGCGGCCGCCACCGCCCGGAGCGGCTCAAGCACCCCGAGCGTCCTCGAGACAAGCTCGTCGTCGAATGGCACAGTGACACGGCGCCGTGTCTCCGCAAAGAAGATCTGACCCTCGGTGCACTCGTATCCGTTGTCCCTCAGGAGAAGACCGATCGCGCACAGCTGGATCAGTTCCGGGGACCAGGCCGGGCCGTGAGGAGGTGGCCGACCCCTCTTCACCTCGATCGGTATCACACTCCCATCAGCAGTCCCTTCGATGATGTCGGCCTTGGCGGTGAGGCCTAGCCGCTCCGAACCGAGAGCTACCGAACGAGCAATACGTACCGGTTCGTCCTCGGACGAGTCCCCGATGAGCCCCCCACCCAGGTCAACCCGTCGATGCACAAACCGTCCTTCAACGGTGTCCGGGTTGTCCTCGAAGCGCGCTTGCACCCACTCCAGATAGAAGAGACGCGGACAGTACTCGAACTCGTTGACCATTCGAACTGGTACGAGCCTGGGTACCTCAGCCACGCGACCAGACAACCTCTGGCGGGCCGAACGTTCCGTACCCTCCTTGATCTGATCGGCGGATTGCGGAGCGCATAATCGAGCTGATGGCCCAACCGTCGAAACTGTTGGATCGCTTGTCTAGGTCTCCAGTTGCGTGAGCTAGAAGGGAACGCACGGCGTTCGGCGTCGCGGGCTGTGTCCACAGGGGCCATGTGTAGGTACCGCCACGCCTCCAAGGTCCAGCGCAACCCTGTGTCAGAGTGCGGTCACGACCTCGTGCGTCTTGACCCGCATAGACGGGGTGGCGGCTCAGTCCCAGAATCGCGAGCGCTTCGGCACCGGGGTTGGTCAGCTTCTTTTCCTTAGCTGGGTTTGCTGCTGCTAGTGCGTAGATTCGGTCGTCGGTTGTGTCCCAGCCCAAGGATGAGAGGGGACTTGAGTAACTCCATGGTCCGGTGAGACCCTCCATCAGACTTTCGCGGTGTACTTCTGTCAGTAGTTGGCGGGCGATCTTGAGGAACTTCAGTTGACCAGCTGTGAAATAGAGGTCGGTTGGCTTGGCTACCTTTCCAGCGCCGTCGAGACTCCCTTCCGCTACTAATGCTGTGGCGAACCGGCTTCCGGCGAACGGGGAGCGGGTCCTTTCCAGATACTTGGTCAGGTCTTGGGGGCTGAATTTGCCCGTATTGTCGGCCTTGGTGCCGAGTCCCGGACTCAAGGCGGGGCTTTCGGCCCAGATGGGAAGCACTCGGAGTGCTTGATCCACTACACGCTCGACGGAATACTCGGCGTCGACTACTGCGTGGGGTATGACGTCGTCGCTCCACCAGATACTCGGTTGGTTCGGGACGGCATCGAAGAGGGCTTGTACTCCTAAGCCAGCGAGGAAACCTAGTGGGTTGGTTCCTTCTAGGGCGCGCAGGTGGGTCCCCGCCGTCATTTTTTGGCCTCCTCCTCGCTTTGCCGGTGGTCGGCTAGGCGGAGGATCGCTTCCAACCACGCTATGCCGTGATGGCCGTAGCGCTCCACGAGAGTCCAGAAGCGGCCAGCGGCCACCAATGCGATATCGGTTTCGACCAGGTTGGAGGAGGTTTCCATCGTGTGCTCGCAATGGCGAGGCCGAAGTGTCCTAGGGCTTGGATCTTCATGTACGGGGGGGAGAGGTCGTCCGTAGCCATGGTGGGTCATGATCAGATGAAGGACGAGATCGCGGTCATGTGCGCCAGCTAGTACAGCGGCGTTCGACTGGGCCAGTGCGGTACTGGCTACCTCGTGCCGCATACCCTGCGGATAGCGACGCACGGCACGCGTTCCGGGGAGCGACTTGGCGAGTGGCTCGTCGAACATCTCCAGTTTGACTATGTCACCGCCTACGAGTTGAGCTTGAAACCGTGAGTCGACTTTTCCGAGATCATGCAGACGCCCGGCCAGTCTGAGGTCCTGCTGTAACTCGGTTCCCAGCCCCAGCCTCCTAGCAAACTCGGCAGCTCTGTCACCGACACCGGCCAGATGGTCACGTAGAGTCACTGCGGTCCCGGTAAAAGAGACCGAGGCATCCGATCCATCAAGAGTGGAGCCGTCCACCGTCCTCTCGACAATGATCGGGTACCTGCGATCTTGAGACAGTTCGATATAGAATCTCCCTTGGAGCCGTTCACAGGTCCTCACCAGCCACCCGGGGGCGGAGTTCGCCACAGTGTGGTCCATCCATGTTGTGATCAGATCCCTAGTGGTGGCATCAGCGTCTTCATCCGCGATGAGGCCAGTCGCATCGGGAAAAAGGCGCGGGTCGAGGCGCAACGTGATACGTCGGCCATTGGCTTCCTGTGCCTCGTCGCCGAGATCGTCCACGGGCTTGGCCGACACCGGATCCCATGTGCCTGCGGTCAAGCCGCCCTGTTCCGGATGTACAATGATCACATCACCAGCCCGAAGATCGTTGGTGGTAGTGAGCCGCTTCGGTTCGTTGTCGAAACCGAGCCAGCGATACGCCTCCCGGCCTACATCTGCTCCGCGCGCGTCTTGTTCGCTGGCCACCGTATCCACATCCGCTACAGGGGCCTCCGGCTGCCTGTTCCACGAGGGTGCCAGCCAGGCCCTGGCTGCGCTGATGGGCACCTGGAGGTACTCCGAAGGCCGTGGGGGTACGAGCTTCAGCGTCTCATGTGAATGGTCGTAGCGCCACACGAAGCTGATGTCGGTGTTGTCGGACTCGCGGAGACCGTGAAGGAACGGGTCTATGGGGGGCTGAACGACGGGTTCGGGACGAGTCTGGGTCCAAGCCTCCATGTGAGTGTCCAACAGAAGGGGCACGTCGGGGGTAGGCGCCAACGTCTCTTTCGGAAGTCCAGCCAGGTGCTGAGATGCGGGGCCGACATCAAAGGAAGAGCCGCCGAAGCGACTGTCGAGTTCCCTCCATGTTTGTTTGGCTGCATCGCCGTAGATGGGATCGGGTTTCTTAGCCTTCATGTCGGACCGGACACCTAGAACCAGAGCTTCGGCGGCACCACCGGTTCGATCAGCGTACGTTCCTCGCCGATCCAACCGTCCGAACCGTTGCCGCAGGCTGTCGATTGGCGCGCACTCGGTGATCAGCAGGTCGAAGCTGAAATCGGCTCCTACCTCGATCGCCTGAGTGGCCACCACGACCGTCAGGTTCCTCGCGGCCTGCTGACGATCGGGATCCACAGACGTTTCGATCTGATCGAGAACGCGGGAGCGGTCGAGTGGTCGCATCCTGCCCGTCACCAGATAGGCGTTGTAGCCGGAGGCCCTCAGCACCTCGTATGTAAGCCGAGCGGTGTTGACCCGGTTAACGACGATCCCGATGCTACGGACGGAGCCGGACGTCGCCTTCTTCAACAGTTTCTGTACAGCCTTGGGTATGGCTTCTTCAGCCGATCTGCCCGGAATCGGTACCAGCTGTCCTTGCTTCACTGCTGTAACGCGTTTGCGGAGAAGCTCCGAAGCTCGGAGATCAGAATCGAGAATCACAAAGGGCCGCGCTTGCTTGTTCTGAGGAGTGGCGGACATTTCAACAACCTGTATCGGGCGCGGAAGAGTCCCACGATCCAGATGCCTGACCGTCCGGAGGGTCTCGGCAAACGGTTTGCTGAGGTGCACCTCGTCGAGAATCACCAGGCAATCATTCCCTGCTAACCCGGCATGAATCGGACGCATCCCGGGTGACACCCCGTAGCCGCGGAACAACAGGCGCGAACCGAACTGATCCACGGTCGACACCACCACCCACGGTTGGTCCGGCCTGTACGTCCACTCATTGTCTATCGGCACGCCTCCTCTGAGCGCGGCCACTCCAAGTGGCGCGCCATCCGTGACTTCAAGGAGGCGTTCTCGGATCTGGGAGAGAACCCCGCCTTGAGCCTGTGAGAGGGCGCTCTCGATAGTCGCGGCTCTCTTGTAGACCTGGTCGACGATGATGCGGCGGTCGATCACGAAGACCACCCTCCGGGGGAAGCGATCGGGTTGCGCAGCCAGAGTGAACAACGCCGTGTCGATCGCGGCGGTCTTACCACTGCCGGTCGGCAGGTCGATCACCTCCGGCCACCGGCCGTCATCAAGCACGGCTTTCGTCAGCCGGACCTGCCACGGAAACGGTTCGAACCCATGGACCGAGCGGAAGTACGCCGGGAAATCGGCGATGGCCAGATCACCCATCGGAGGGCCTCTGGTCAGTCATGGGTCGCATGAGTCCCAAGCCCAGGTAGCGGCCGGCCCCGAGAACTAATGGTCCGATGATTGGTTTCTCGAAAGTAACGGCTGCGTGAACCAGGCGGCGGGCGATCGGGCGATCTCTAGGTCCCGGCTGTCGGAACGCGGGAAACCCAGGAGCAGGGCGAGCCCCAGAGATAAGAGGTGCGAGCGAGACAGCAACATCTACAGGTGGCGGAAGGCCGACATGGAGGCAGGAGTTGATGACCGCTTCCTCCGCACGTGCCCAAGCCTTTCTTCGAGCGGCGGCCGTACCCGAACTGAGGCGGCCTGGATGCGTCGGCAATGCGATCGGGACAGCAGAAACCCAGCGGCCAGCCGCTCGGCGCCATACCGAAGGTCTGAGTGTGACCAATGGGCTCGGCCCGGTGATCCGATCCATGTGCAACCTTCCGCGTCGGCCGAGATTGAGGATCAGCGGGTCTTGGATCTCTTCCCAACTCCCGACCGCTCGGAGCAACGCACGGCGCGATGCGGCGTCGAGTTGCTCGGGCATGGCGATGGCTGCGCCTATAAGCCGACCATCCGAGTGCTCGTGTCCCACCCATGGCAGCGGAAGAAAAGCTACGTGTGGATTGGTAGACGGTCGGCCCCCCCGACGATGACCGGACAGACCTTCAGGAATCGGGTCGACGGCATGGTGGAACACCGCGCCCCGGAGGGCCGTTGCCACCTCGACCGTGATAGTCGACGGAAACCGTTTCGATCCCCCCCTGAATGCCAGCACCAGCCACTCACCAGCAGTGTCCGCTTTGGCAGCAGCATCATCATCGACAGTCTGCGCCTCAACCTGTCGGTAACGGACCGGAGTAAACGGCAATGTACGGGGTCTACTTGCCTGATGGTTCTTATGTTCCCGCTCAAGAGTGGCGAGTTGACCGGACCTGACGGAACGCAGGATGTCGGCACCCGCACCGGGCATGTGATTGGGAGTGGGATGATCCTGAACCAATCGGCAGGACACCAGAGACGACGAATGGCCCAGCCGGGTCAGCCGAGCACACAAACCGTCGAGGACGACCACCGTGTCAGCTACCGCATCAGTGTTCCACACGTATGTCACCCGCGGCTCGCTTGGGGTAACAGACGGATACACTCGGGACTGCCCGGTTCGAACATCGCCCGACGCGGATACCCAGCCGGGCGGCATGATATCTACTGCAGCGCTGAAGGGAGTATTAGCCGCCGAAGTAACGATCCCCGATACGTCACGCTGTCTCCGCAACTGATTGCCAAGACTCCGCTGTTTGGCCTCAGGAAGTCCCTCCGCTTCAGCGTCGTGAATCTCGGCTATCAGGTCCTCGACGCGGCTCGCCCGCTTGTTGTACGAGCTCTTGGAAACGATCCGAGCATCGTTCACCGGAACGAAGTGTGTCGCCGCAGCACGAGGCGTCGCGCCCGAAGCACAGATCGAAGGCGGTGGAAGGGACTCCAACCACTCGATCGCCTCCTTCTCCATCAAGTCAGGCTGATCCGCGTCCGCCCAAGTAGCCACAAGGGCTGAGAACAACCGCGCCGGGTGTGGCGGCCACTCCGGGCTAGTTCGGTCATGATGGGCAGCCGCTACGAACCGGCCGGTAAGGAAGTTGACCTCTATCGAAACCACCGTCACTCCGATGGCTGCGCAAGAGCGGACACTTGGCGACTCCGCTTGATCAACTCCACCAACTTCGGCGCCGGCACCAACCGTATCTCGTCCGACTCCCATCCGATCCCGACAGAAGCAGCCCTCTCGGAGGCGGTCTCGAGGATCCTGGCCGCGCTGGAACGGTCGATGGACACAACCTCCGGCGCCGACCCATCTCGACCTACCAACTCAATCCGTGGAGGATGCTCGGGAACCAGCAGACAACGCGAACGGAGGTCGTAGTCCACTTCGTGCTGGTACGCGATCGCCGCCACTCCCAACGCGGCGACCGCGGTACGAGCCGCCGTCTCGGTTGACCGATCATGACCAGCGAAACGAAGCCGACGAAGCGCGGCCAAGGAAATCACCGTAGTCTGAATGGCCGACGCGATCGTAACCCCGCCGGACAAACTGTCGATCGAGGGCGTGACGTTGCCATGGTTGATCTCCGACGGCCTACCGTCAGCACCCTTGACCTTCGGCTTCCCCTTCTCGCGCGCCGCCTCTGACTCATCCAGGGTCCAATGCCTCTCCGCATCAGCGTGTTCAAACACAACCGCTGCGCCACGCTCGATCTGAAGGGGATCAATCCGGCTCCCCACCTTCTTCCCGATCCTGGCATCCAAACCGACGATCTCCGACACATACGCTCGTTGGAACTTCGATCCCAGGCCACCCTTCGGGCCAGTCGAGTCCCACACACCGAACAGAAGCGCAGTCGGGGAGTAGCGAAACAGAGCCGTCGCGTCCCGCGGACTGGCATTGGTAATGGCCCGCCCCACGTCTGACAGACGAAACAACGTGCTATCCAACAGACTATCCCGAAAGATCGCATCAGCGATGCGATGGGGCGCTTCCAGGACAGTCAGCCTGCCCAGGTCCGCCAACTCATCGTCCACGGTGAAATCAACGAACGGAACCGGGAACCCCAGTTCCTTCAACTCCCACCCATCAAGAAGCGCCACTTCAGCACGGTTGGCCTGCGATGCCACCGAATCCAACAGCACTGTCGTCTTCACCTCATCACCGACCACCCGCTCCTCGACGGCATACTTATGTTCAGCACTCTGAGCGACCGCATACGTCGGCGGGAACACCTTGTCACCAGACCCACCTGCCGGCTGTAGCGTGGTCAACGACCTCAGTGCAACCGCACCACCGCCCACTGCGGCCCGTAACCTATCGAACGTCAACTCCGACATATTCCTCATCCTCCTTCGTGTAGTCGCCGGATCCTCGTACCAACTCTGGCATCAGCCTGTGACACCAAACCGCCTCTGACTGAGTGGAGCCACTGATACGACCTTCTCCACCCGTCGCTAGGAAGCGGCCGACCAGCCGTAGCATATGGTGCACTGCGGGAGATCGGATGGTCCCCAGGCGTCCACCTGCGCATCCTCCGCCTTGTGTTGCCTCCACCTCCAGTAGTCATGTAGCTCTCCCGCAGACGCCAGTTGCCGTGGTACGAAACCCATGCCGAAGAACCTTAGCAACCTGGGTCTAGATCACAATGCGTGGCTCACAGTATAGAACTAGCACTAATGGGGAAGAACCCAGGGAGGCGCGTGTACCAACCCACGACGCGTGGCTCGCTGTCTAGCCGCAATGGAGCCTGGGTCCACCCGAGGCCGAGAATAGTCCCTCAACATCGGCCAAGTGGCGCGACGGCACCTGCCGAAGGAACCACTCAGAGAGTGGAAGTCCAATCTGTGATGTACGGGGAGTGGGGGTCACTCAAAATGGATGATATCCCGTGTGATGTTCGACTCTCTTGGCGGCCACTGCGCATGGGTGGCCCACTGGACCGGGGGCGGGTCTGACTCCGGTGGGGTCTGGCGTGTGGTGCGCCTTTCAAAGGATCTGTCCGCCTGTCCCCGGTCCGGGGGGTGGGGTTGCGGCTGGAAGCGGATGTGACACACGGCCGGGGATGTGGTGTATGAGGTTGACCCGGACGCGTCCACCGGCCGGGCGTTGCTCGTTTGGTACTCCATCCGCCCCTCCCCTCTGCTCACCGCCGCAAGTCCCATGCCAACCCGCCGTAATCATCCCCAACCCCGAAGGAACCATCACCGGGCGTGTTGTCGTCATCGAACATACCCAAGACGACCCGCAACCTGGTCGCGCATCCACCCCCCAGGGAGGGTCATCTCGCAGTTGAGGGTCTATTCCCGCGGCTGTGTCCCGCAATCCGACCCACAGTCGATCAGGTACGGCCCGGCCGGTTAGGGCGTTGTGGTGGTGGGTTTGTAGGGGGTGAGGACGGCTTCGGCGCCGGCGAGGATGGACGTACATGATGGATGGTCGCGATTCAGGCTGAACTCGTCGATGAAGGATTTGACGCGGGCGGCGTACCAGCGGACGTTGGCGGCTGCTTCGCCCATGTCGCGTATGTCTTGGGCGGATGAGACACCGAGGTCGGTCAGCGCCCTCCGCTGAAATCTATAGCCCTTTTCGTATTCCTCGAAGGTAACAGAAGACCGGCGGCCCGGCCCTCGTTTTTGCATCGCGTTGACCATTTTGGCGTGACCGGCGTGTCCTGGTTCCACCTCATATGACGGGTCCGCCAACGCGAACTCGATCACGGTCGCCGCGTAGTTGGTGGCGACGCCCTCGGTCACGATACCGTGGTCCCAGCTGGGGGTGTCCCGCTCCATCTCGTATCTGAAGGTTTCTTTGGCGCATTCGGTGGCGGGGAGGCCTTCCCAGGTGCTGGGGAGGCGGTGGTCCCAGGTGGGATGGAGCACCCGGCGGGGGACCGGCGGGTTCACGGTGGTTGTGGTGGTCAATGACGCTGCCCGGGTGGTCGTGGTCGGGGCTTGTTGGGCTTGCGCGGTGGCATGTTCGGGTTGCGGGGATGGGAGGGTGGTGTCGGTCACCGGAATGTCCTGGGCTGCTCGGTCGGATTCGACACCCGATTGATAGGACACTGCGGTGGTGGTGTCGGTGACCTCTATACTGTACTCGTCAACCTCCCGCGATCCCGCTGTCGTAGTGGTCGTTGGTTCGCCCGCCGTTACGGGCTGGTTCACAGGTTGTGTCCTATCCGGAGTGCCGGTGTCCCGGTTTTGCCCTTCCGTGGCTGACACCACCGAGAAGACACCGAGCGCGACGAGGGCGGCTAGGACTGCGCCGACCAGCCATGACATGCCGGTCTTGCGGTGACCTG
>JAPPGV010000106.1 GCA_028821235.1 bacterium | reverse complement strand
TTCTTCGTAGTGCCGACCGGGAATAAGCAATGGCGAGAGAGTGCCCGCCGCCTGCTGTCCTATTGGGGAGCACGCGGAGAACCGGTCCGTGTCCGGACCCCTTTGGACCTGTTGCGAACCCCTGCCGTCTGGATGGCGGTCTCCCTGGCCGTCGACCTCGCCTTCTGGGTGTGGGCAGCTACCCTGATCGACCCGCTGGTGGTGACCATCATCTTCCAGCTGATGCTGATCGGGATGGTGTGGCTGGCCGCCCGGATGGGCCGGAAGCTCTCCAACGCAGAACAAACCTCCCCGCATGTCATGGGCAGGATGCACTGGATGCTGATGATCCTCTCCTTCGCGGGCGCCGCCCTCGTCATCTGGTCGGAGACCGGCGCGGTAGCGACCTTGAACTGGACAGGAGTACTCGTGGCATTGGCAGGTACTGCCGCCGCCAGCGGAGGACTCTGGACAACGGTATCCACGGGACGCCTGATGGCCTGGCCCTCCGACGACCCGCACGATCTGGTCTGGAACGCCACTCTCGCGGCAATCGCAGGAAGGCTCGGCGCCCTCCCTCTGACCCTGCTGGGTAGCGCCCTGTTCTTTCCGTCAGGCGACGGCTTCGGACTCGCCTGGACTACCGCCGGCCTCCTAGCACTAGCCGGCGGTTTCGACGCGGCCGGCTCCCTGGCCCACCGGTACTCCCTGTACACCACATCCAGCCTGAGCGTTCAACGCGTCATGTTCCTCTCCCCCGCCCTCCAGATGTTCTGGCTGTGGACCTTCGCCGACGTGTCGATCGCCAATCCCCAGGCCCTACTGATCGGCACCGGGGTTGTTCTACTCGGCAACCTGGGATGGCAAGCCACTCGCCCATCGACACCATGACCATCTAGCGGGACCGCTAGCAGGGAGCTCAGCGCATGTAGCTGGCGCCGTTGATGTCGATGGTGGCGCCGGACAGGTGGCGGCAGTCACCCCTCGACAGGAACACCACGAGCCGAGCGATCTCCACCGGGGGGATCCACTCTCCCATCACAAGCTGGGCGGCAGTGGCCTCCTCGCCGCCGAATTGCTCGGCGGCGTCGATGGACATGTCCGTGCGCACCATTCCCGGAGCGATGATGAATGCGAGCACACCCTGGCGGGCGTATTCGGCGGCCACCGACTTGGTGAGGGCGGTGAGCGCTCCCTTGGAAGCGCTGTAGGCAGCCATGGCGGCTCGACCGGCCCGGTAGGCCAGCCAGCTGGACACGCTGATGACGGTGCCCTCGCCGTTGGCGACGAAGTGACGCACCGCGGAACGGGTGATGCGGGCCGGCTCGATGACGTTCACCTGCCAACTGGCCTGCCAGGTCCGATCCCATTCGTCCTCGGGACCATCCCAATCGACTTCGGTCAGGATGGCGGCGTTGTTGACCAGCACGTCGACCCGGCCCTTCCAACCTACCGCCTGATCCCAGACCGTGTTTCCCGACCCGCGCTCGGCGAAATCGGCCTGCACCAGGAGCTTGCGTTCGGGTGGTAACTCGGCAGTTGCCTCCTCGGCCCCGTGCCGGGTGTTCGCGTAATGGGCCACCACCGAGGCGCCGGCCCGTCCCACTTCCCGGGCGATCTCGAAACCGATGCCCCTCGAGGCGCCGGTCACCAGAATCACCTTGCCCTCGAGGGGCTGTCCCATGCTTCACCTCCCCGGTCGTTCAGGCGACACCTGACCGGACCGAACGATAAGATCCGGGGCCTACTGTATTCGCTGCGGTTACCCTCCCAGTAGCAGGGCAACCTCAGGAGGTCGGAATGAAGATCACCTTCATCGAACCGATCGGGATCGACATCCACGTCCCCCGAGCCGTCTCGGTGCTCGAGAAGCACGCATCGAGCGGCGTCTTTGTGGAGGTGGTTCATCTCGACCTCCCGCCGGAACTGACCGGTCCGATGCTCGCCCCGGTACCGCTGTACATGAACGAACTGATCGCCACCGTTCTCCGGGCCGAGGAGGAGGGTTCCGACGCCGCCATCATCGGGTGTTGTTCGGACCCTGCCCTGATGGAGGCACAGCGGTCGGCGAAGATACCGGTGATCGGTCCTCTTCAGGCCGCCGCGGCGCTGGCGGCCGGACGGGGCCTCAACATCGGCATGCTCTTCCCCGACGAGCACGACTGGAAGACCACCGCCAACTGGGTGCGGCGCAACCTGCGGGCCTACGGACTGTCGGACGCGGTGAGCGACATCGCCTTCGTTCCGATGCACGTAGAAGGCGAGGACAGCCTGATCGGCAACATGGAGGTCACCGCCGAGATCGTCCAGGATCGGTTCCGCCGCCAGCTTCATGAGCACGGGGTACCGGCCGCCCGGGCCATGCTGGAACGGGGGCCCGTGGAAGCCATCCTCTTCGGCTGCACCATATGGGGTGGCATGATCCGGGAGGTGGCCCACCTCATAGACGCGGTGGTCATCGACCCGATGGTGGCGTCGCTCCACCTGGCCGAGGCCCAGGTCCGGATCACCAACCTGACCTGATCGTCGCCGCTGGGCGACCCAACGCTCCCCTTTCAGGGGATCGGCAGCCCAGCGATCATGCCTGCTCGGCCTCATCCGTTCCGGGAGTTCGGAGCGCGACCATAGCCGGCTCTACGTTCTCGGGGTCGGGGACTCCACCGCTACGCGGGCCGATCAGGAACGTGACCAGGGTCTCCAGCTTTGCCAACCGCTCTCCGTGCTGTTTCTGTGTGGCCAGCACAGCATCAAACCGGCCGTTCATCTCGGCGCGAAACCCGTTCAATTCGGCACGGAACCCGTTCAACTCGACGCCTATCTGCTTGATGTCAGCGCGCAGCAGGATCAGGACCACGCCGGCCAGCCCGGCGACCAGCGAGATCAGCAGGTTGGTGATGGCGTCCATGTCCATGAACGTATCA
>JAPPGV010000105.1 GCA_028821235.1 bacterium | reverse complement strand
TGATGGTGAACCGGCCGCCGGTCATGTCCGAGACCCGCTGGGCGAAGTCCACGGCACCGCCGTAGATGGTGTCCAGCGACAGTGGCCAACTGGTGCCCATCTCCCATTCGATCTCGGGACCGCCCTGGGTCATCACCACCTCGACCGCTTCCTGGGCTGTGTCAGTGGTGGCACCGGCCGTGGTGGCCGAACCCGTCCCCTGGGTGGTGGTGGCCTCGGACTCTCCGGTTCCGCAGGCGCCGATGGTGGTGAGCAACCCACCGGCGGCGACCGTCATACCCGCCTTCTTCAAGAAATCACGGCGGTCGACCTTCGTCTCCAGAGTCTCCTCCAGTGAGGGGCCACCTCGACTCTTTCTCTCCACTAGCTCCTCCTTCCCCTAGATGGGCCGATAGACGCCCCGGCAGAATGCCGGCACGCGTAACCCGGTCTACGGGCGCGCCCTTGCCGCCGGGTATAGGGGTCAGACTACCGATCATCGGGTTCCTACACCCTCTCGCCCGCGTTCTAATTGCATGAGCCGGCAATCATGTTGCCATTGCATGAAACCCCTGATCGTCACCCCATCACCTCCCGGACCGATCAGGTCCGCGACGTAGCCTCAGCGCGTCGGCGTTGACCAAGGCCCGGGCAAGGGCCACCCGCTGCTGCTGGCCCCCCGACAGCTGGAAGGGCATACGTTTCTGGAACCCGGGCAGCCGGACGATCTCGAGTGAGGGCATCCGCACACCCACATCCTGAGCCATCACGATCTGGCGGTCATCACCCTCGTGGCAGAGGATGGCGATGGCGTTCACCCCCGGGTGTATCGGTCCGGTAACCGTCTGGATCATGTTCATGCGCCCTAGCCTCTGTGGTTCGGCCATGATCTCATCGGTCGGGCACCGCGAGAAGTGCCCACCCACGCAGATGAGGGTTCCGTGGACCGGCGGCTGGAGCAGGCGAGAGGAGCAAGATCATGGCGCGGATGCGAGCCATCGTTTTCGGGGACGACCGAACCATCCGGCTGGAGGAGGTCCCGGTCCCCGAGGTGGGGCCCGGCCACGTGCTGCTGCGCCCTCACTTCTGCGGGGTTTGCGGAACCGACCTGCACGCTCCTTCCATGACCGCCCCCTTCCGCTCGGGCGTCGTAATGGGACACGAGTTCTCGGGCGAGGTCGTGGCGACCGGCGAGCAGGTGCGGGGATGGGCGCCTGGCACGCGGGTGGTGGTGAACCCAAACGGGAACCTCTGCGGGGCGTGCGGGGCCTGCCGGGACGCCAGGTTCAACCTGTGCCGCTCGGCCGTGATGGAGAACGGGATCGGGATCCGGCATGACGGCGGCATGGCGGAGTTCGTAACGGTCGACCCGAGGGTCCTCCATCGCCTACCCGATGCGGTCAGTTCGGAACAGGGCGCCTTCGTCGAACCGCTGGCAACCGCGCTACGTGCGGTGCGACGCTCCCGCTTCCGGCTCGGAAGCTCCGCAGCCGTGATCGGGACCGGTCCCGTCGGGCTGCTGGTCGTCCAGGCCCTGCGAAGCGCCGGCGCCGCGACGATTACCGCCATCGAACTCTCGGCCTTCCGGCGCCAGGCCGCCGTGGACCTCGGGGCCGACCTCGCGCTCGATCCCGAGACGGAACCACCGACCGCCCTGTTCGGAACGGAACTCGAACCGCCCGAGTTCGTCTTCGAGTGCTCCGGAGCCCAGGGCACCCTCGAACTCGCAGTCGACATCGTGCGCTACGGCGGACGGGTCGCCCTCACGGGTCTCCCCTCGCGCCCCGTCGAGGTGACCGCCACCACAGTGATCGGCAAGGAGGTTGAGGTCGTCGGAAGCATCATCTACGTCGAGGAGTTTCCCCTCGCCATCGACCTTCTCGCCAAGGGGGCGTTCGACATCGAGAGCCTCACCTCACTCGTCCTCCCGATTACCCGCTTCGAAGAAGCCTTCGACGCGCTAGCTGACCCGGTCTCAACCCTGAAGGTGTTACTCCATCCCACACAGAGTTGACCTTGAGCGACCTCAGCAGGTCGGAATGAGGGGTACTGGGTTCGCTACTTGTAGCGCTGTTGGCAGCCGTACCCGGACGGCACCACCGACACCGAGATACAACATCGTCCTCCCCTGACCATGGTCCAGGAGGGGAACACCGCGCTCAGGTTGGTGATTCCGTGAAGCCGGGTGTGGGCGTCGAGCGATTACCGGCCTTCGGCCCGGCTCAGATCGCCTATCGCAGCGATCCGATCTCCCCCTATGCCGATCTCACCCGAGCGGCTCGGCGCGCCGGTCCCGTCCACCAACCGACCACCCCGGATCACCAAAGTCGAACATCGCCGGCCCTTCTCCCGTGTGATCGAACAGCCTACGCTCTTGGCTGGCATCACTTCATTTCAATCGACTCTCTGGCTAACGGTACACAACACTACATAGTATTAGACATGCTGCCGAGACGCATCCAATCAAGTATGTAGCATCACGGCCGGACCGGGTACACGACCGCTGCCGTGGAGAATATGCCGCACGCCTCAGGAATCGACTACCAAGTGATGGAGGAGGCCCTCCGGTCACTGGACCGGGTCCCCCTGCCACCCGGGTTGAAAGGCCTTCCCCCGGAACGTGATGGCAGACCCTGGACACCGGCCGGAATACGGGCGGCGGGCCTGAATGCGCTCGGCGACCTGCCGACCCCTTTCGCGCTGCTTAGCCGGAGCGGCCTGGTTCACAACGCCGGGGTGATGGGCCGGTACTGTGCCGACGCCAGTGTCTTGCTCGCCCCGCACGGCAAGACGACGATGGCCCCTTCCTTGTGGAAGCTCCAGTTCGAGAACGGAACCTGGGGCCTCACCGTGGCCCTACCGCACCAGGCCGTGACCGCTCATCGCTTCGGGATACGCCGGATCCTGCTGGCCAACGAAGCAGCCGATCCCCGGTCCCTCGAGGTCTTAGCCTGAATCCACCGATGGGCTTGCTGGGGGTGGTTCGGGAGGGTCGGTTC
>JAPPGV010000104.1:5826-10160 GCA_028821235.1 bacterium | reverse complement strand
CCATCCTCGACCGCCTCACCCGCGCCGTGGCCGACCGCCTCCGCCCCCCGGCCGCCGTCTGACGGGCGTGTCGAGCCCGGCCGTTCAACACCTGCCTGCATTACCGCTCGGGTCCGGATGCGACACCTAGGGTTGGGCGTGGCAGGGAGGAGGCGGCGCCATCGGGCTGGATCAGATCTACACCAAGCCGGCCGTGGCGGACCGCTGCTTCCGCTTCCTGCTCGAGACGCTTGACCGGCTGGCGGACCTCCGGCACGACCGCATCCTCTACGTGGAGCCGAGCGCCGGGGAGGGTTGCTTCCTCGACCTGTTGCCCGCCGGCCGGCGCATCGGCATCGACATCGAGCCGCAGCGGCCCGGCATCATCCGGCACGACTTCCTCACCTGGCCCTTCGAGGACACGATCGAGGACCCCCGGCACACGGTGGTGGTGGGCAATCCGCCCTTCGGCCACCGGTCGAGGCTGGCCATCCGGTTCTTCAACCGGGCGGCCGCCATGGCGAACACCATCGCCTTCGTGGTCCCCGTCCAGTTCCGGAAGTACTCGGTGCACAAGAACCTGCGTCCCGGGTTCCGGTGGATCGCGACTCTGGGACTGGAGGGCCCGGCCTTCTACACGCGGGCCGAGGCGGACTACCGGCTCAACGCCGAGTTCCAGGTCTGGACCAGGGAGGCGAACCACGACTTCGAGGACATGCGCCTGCTGAGCCCGCCCGCCATCCGGCACGCCGACTTCGAGATGTGGCAGTACAACAACACGCCCGGGGCGCTCAAGGTCTTCGACCACGACTTCGACTTCGCCGTGCCCCGGCAGGGCTACCAGGACTACTCGAGGCGGGAGACCTCCGCCGACCGCTGCGAGCGCACCAAGCAGTGGATCCTGTTCAAGGCCGGGACCCCGGCCGTCCTCGACCGGCTGCTGAGCATGGACTTCGCCGCCCTGTCGCAGAACAACACCATCACCCCCGGCTTCGGGAAGGCCGACGTGGTGAAGGAGTACCTGAGGATCACCCGGCAGGAGAACGGCGCTGGTTCTCCGGCTGCGGGGCAGAGGGACCGGCGTGCCGGCGGCTAGGCGCAGGATGCATACCTGCTTCGGCTCTTGCCCGGCGCCGGTCCGTATGCGTCTGGACCTCCACCCGGGCCGTTGCCTGCCGGCAAGGGGGTTGAACTTGTCACACCCTCGCTATAGGTTATTGGATAACCGCAATTACCAGCGGTCCGGCTCCGACGTCGGCCGGGCCACACGAGGGATCAAATCGTTCGAGACCGCCCCGCCGAGGGCTTGGCGGGACGCGTCTCGGACCAAGGTGGTGGCGGAGGGGGAGGGCCCAGCGGGCGGAGCCCGCTTGCCGCGATTTTCGCGGTCTTTTCCCCGGATGCGGCGGACTGGGCCTTCGGTACGCGGTCTTGGAAGGCAGGCGTGACGACTAGCCGCGAGGTCGTAGAGGAGGACCATGACTACCAGGCACATCGCCAGGCGGCGGGCACGGAGCGGGGCGGAATGAGCATCGGGCGCAACCGTCTGTACGTGGCGGACTGCGTGGAGTTCATGGCCCGGATGGACGCCGGGACTGTCGATCTGACCGTCACTTCCCCTCCCTATGACAACCTGCGGAACTACAACGGGTACTCGTTCGACTTCGAGGCCATCGCGCGCGGCCTGTTCCGGGTCACCAAGCGAGGCGGCGTGGTGGTGTGGGTGGTCGGGGACAAGATCGATGCCGGGCGGCGCACCCTCTCGAGCTTCCGGCAGGGACTCTTCTTCCAGGAGATCGGGTTCCGGATGCATGACGTGATGATCTACCGCAAGAAGAACACCCCCTTCATGCGGAGCAATGCCTACACCAACGCCTACGAGTTCATGTTCGTGCTGAGCAAGGGGAGCCCGAGGACCTTCAACCCGCTCACCGAGCCGACTGTCCGGAGCGGCTACGAGATGCTTCCCCACAACAAGGGGCCGGACGCGGTCAACAACAAGGTGCTGAAGGAGCTCAAGAAGGAGAAGACCAGGACCAACATCTGGGCGTACGCGGTGGGCTTGGGGGGCACGACCAGGGACAGGGTGGCCTTCCGCCATCCGGCCGTATTCCCCGAGAAGCTGGCCGCCGACCACATCAGGTCCTGGACCGAGCCCGGCGACCTGGTGTTCGATCCGATGTGCGGGTCCGGCACCACCCCCAAGATGGCGCTGCTGGCCGGGCGGGACTACATCGGCGTGGATGTCTCAGCTGACTACGTGGCCATCGCCGAGCAGAGGATGGAAGCCGTGGCTCCGGTCGGTGGCGCCCCGGCTCGTCCGGGCTAGTTAGCGGCCGAAGCGGCGGTCGGCGGCGGCGTAGTCTCGCAGGGCGCGGAGGAAGTCGACCCGCCTGAAGTCCGGCCAGAACACGTCCACGAAGGCATACTCGGCATAGGCGGCCTGCCACAGCAGGAACCCCGACAGCCGGGACTCGCCCGAGGTGCGGATTATCAGGTCGGCATCCGGCTGGTCGGGCTCGTACAGGTGGGCGGCGATGCCGGCGGCATCCACGTGCTCGGCCAGTTCCTCGGGAGGCGTGCCCCGGCCGAGCAGCTCATCTACCAGGTCGCGGCAGGCATCGACGATCTCCTGGCGCCCGCCGTACCCCATGGCGACCGTGACCTTCGGGGAATCCTGCGAAGTGGGCCGGCTTGCCTCCACGGCATGCTTGGCGGCCTTCACCAGGTCGGCGGGTAGGAGGTCGAGGCTCCCCATCACCTTCAGCCGGAACCCCAGGCGGTCGGTGCGCTCCGGAAGCCGTTGGAACATCTCGGTCAGCGTGTTGAAGTAGGGCTCGATCTGCTCCGCCGGCCGGGCCAGGTTCTCGGTGGACAGAACCCAGGCGGTGATGGAGGGGATGGGCAGTTCGGCCACCCAGCCGAGGAACTCCTCGAACCGCCTCATCCCGCTGCGGTAGCTGTGGGAGTAGGTCTCCAGGCCCTCGGCCCGGGCGTAGCGCCGGTGGCCGTCCAGGATGATCCCGATGTGGCGGGGGAGACGGTCCGGGTCCAGTTGACGCAGGAGGCGCCGCTCGTACAGGCGGTACAGGGGAGCGGTCAGGGAAGTGGGGCGCGCCTTGTCGGTCATTGGCCTTCCTGGGAGCCGGTCTGCGACCAGGCATCGTGCTGGTCCGCTACAGGATGGTAGCCCCAACCGGAGCCCGTCATCACCCCGGAGGTCCCGGAGGGCTGTCCGTAGTCGGGTAGCGGGTTCAGGCGGCCAGGCGCAGGGCTTGGGAGATCTGGTACAGCACTCCGGCCGGCGTCTCGTTGAGGTCGCTCCAGGTGAAGCGCAGGACTCTCCATCCGTTCAGCTGAGCGAGATTGTCCCGGCGGCGATCGCTCTCGAACGCCTCCATGGTCGTGTGCCAGCGGCGCCCGTCACACTCGATGATCACCCGGGCGTCCTCATAGGCGAAGTCGACCCGACCCTTCGTGGGACTCCGCCACGGGAGCGGCATCTGGAGAGCGGGCTTCGGCAGCCCGCCCTCGTTGAGAAGGGCGAGCATCCTCTCCTCCATGACGCTCTCGGGGGCGGCGTACCCGGGCGAGACTTCTTCGATCAGCTTGCGGAAGCGGGTCGTGCCGGGACGGCCCCGCCGACCCAGCTCTTCGAGAATCTCGGCGAGGCCTTCATAGGTCACGCGGCGGGCCGCCAGTGCCTTCTGTGCGATGCTGCGGAGCTCGTCGAACTCGGTTACGGACGCCAGATCGAACATGGTCCGGACGGGGTTGGTGACGGGGAAGTCGGCGATGTGGGTGACGTATCGCCGGTGAAGGTCGGTCGATTGGTGAACCCGAACCTCTACGAAGCGGTTGCTGCGGCGGTGGGGCACGGTGACCACAGCTCCAGTGAATGTCTTATAGCCGAGCCCGTGTAGCTGGGCTGCCGACTGATGAGAGACCACTGCCGGGAGAGCGAGGACAGCAGCCCGCAGATAGACGACCTTCGAGCGAGTCCCGTAGACGAGGTAGATGTCGTTTTCGATGTGGTCCCACTCTTTCGATTCAATGCGACGCCTGATGGAGGACCTCGAGAGGCCCGCCTTGATCGCCTGGTCGCCCGTTATCAGCCCATTCTGTGAGTCGGCCAGCCGCCGGATCTTCGGTCCCACCGTCGGTGCCGCCATAGCCCTTTCCTTTCGTTGGCCTCTCTTGCGTACGTTGAGACCTGCAAGGTGCCCGCGATCGGGGTCATCTTCAAGGGTCTTGTTCGCAGGAGGGCTAGGGGCGTGGGGCACGGATCCGGCATTCGGCCACACCGCGGCTACGAACCTCAGGAACACCGCACCACCGGTGACGCCCTGTGCATC
>JAPPGV010000104.1:0-5726 GCA_028821235.1 bacterium | reverse complement strand
GAGAACGCCGACGTCCCCGAACCTGAGGCACACAACACCACCCATGACGCCCTAAACCTGAGGAACAGGGCACCACCGGTGACGCCCTGTGCATCGAGAACGCCGACGTCCCCGAACCTGAGGCACACAACACCACCCATGACGCCCTAAGCCTGAGGAACGAGCAGGGTGGGCGCGGCGGGGGGTTGGGGGGTTCGGGTGAAGGTGTTGGTGTCGGCCGATCTGTGGGAGGTCACGTCTGCCCGGAGGGTGTCTCCTTGCGTCACGGTGTCGCCTTCCGTCACCCTCGCCGTCACTCTCTCGAGGAAAGTGTCGTAGCTTATGGCGCCGGGAGCACCCAGTAATGCTGCGTCATCCCGGAGACGGTCACCTCTGTTGCGTCGTAGCCCTCGACATTGGTTTCGGTGGAGTCTCGGTAGTAGGGCAAGGCCCGTTGTCTGTCACCGAATCGCTGGTAGACGCGAAGGATGACGCTCGTCAGACGGAATCCCGTGAGGCCCTGGCCAACGCGCTGTTGAGGATCGAGGAACGGTTCGACTCTCAGACCAAGTGGATCGTGGGGGTCATTGTCGGCATGACAGGCATCATGATCGCCCTGATGGGTTTGACAACGTGAGGATCCGGTAGATCGTTTCGCAGCGTGCCGGCCAGCGGCGGGCAACCGACCTTGACATACACCCCTTGAAATCTCCTCGGGGTAAGGTACGTTCAGGGTGAACGAGAAGGAGCAAGACCCGTTGACTGTCACCGAATCCCTGGTAGACGCGAAGGACGAAGCGCGTCAGGCCGAATCCCGCGAGGCCCTGGCCCACGCGCTGTTGTTGATCGAGAAGCAGCTCGCCTCCCAGACCAAGTGGATCGTCGGGGTCGGAATCGGCACGGTTGCGCTCATCGTCGCGGCGCTGCGGTGACAGGACACTTGACTACTTAGGCCGCGGCTGCGCTTGCTTCGCGAAGGCGTCCATATACCCGTCCGATGCCCGAGGCAGACCGGTCTCATTGCTGTCTGAGTTCCGCCACCGGTCCAGCCGGAGAGTCGCGGGCCTCGGTGTCGGGACTCACGATTCTCCTCTGGAAGGCCGAATCAGTTCAGGGCGATCAGGGATACGGCTCCCAGGGACAGCAAGAGACCCACTATGCGCTGGGGAGCGGGCCTTTCTTTGTAGACCAGGAAGGCCATGACCACCACCACAGCCGGATAGAGGGCCGACACGACCGCAACGAGACCCAGAGGCCCGATTCGCACTGCCAGCACGTAGGAGAGGTTGGCCAAGATGGCGCCCCCGGCGGCGAAACTCAACAGCAGTTCCTTCCTTGCCATCCTGAGCGGGATCCCCCGCGCGATGACCAGGACCACCGCCGTGACAACGCTGGCGCACCTGAAGGGAATCAACGGCCACATGCCGGCGTCGCCCGAGATCTGCGCCAGCCCGATGAACATCAGCGAGAAGCCCAGACCGGCTCCGAGACCGTATATCGCCTTCCCCGGGCGGTCTTCACGGATCCCGGTCGCAACGGTCAGCCACATGGCAGGGGCGGCGAGGGCAACCCCTATCCACGGCAACAGGGCATAGCGCTCGCCGGTCAGCAACCCGAACATGAACGGGATCAATGACAGGGTGATGGCGGACACCGGAGCGACCACCGCCATCTTGCCCTTTGCGAGACCCTCGTAGTAGGCGACCACCCCTGCGACCGCGGCGACACCGCTCGCCGCTCCCCAAGCCAGGTCGGAGAGGATGACGGTGGACCCGTAGGCCATGTCGTACACGAACGCAATCAAGACCGAAAGCGCCAAGGCCATGATGTTGGACCAGAAGGCAACCGCGAACACCGGGGCCCGGCGGGTGGCCACCCCACCTGCGAAGTCGAAAACCCCGTAGAAGATAGAGGTCAGTCCAGCTAGGAGGATAGCCATAGGCCTCCCGGAAGAAGCAAGGGTGTGCTCACGCTAACGAGCGGGGAGCCTCGACGATCGTCAACCCCTTTGTCGGGGACCGAGCTACTCACCATTGTGCGGTTTGGGGCCTCGCGCCCTCGTGTCCCTCGCCTCTGGGCATCTTGTAGCCGACACGTGGTTCGGTGAAGAGGTAGTTGGGGTTGGTGGCGTCGTCGCCGAGCTTGCGGCGGAGGGTGTTCACGGCGGTGCGCATGGGCCGCAGGTCTGCGTCGCCTGGCAGGTTCCATACGTGTTCTAGCAGGTGTTGATAGGTGACTACACGGCCCGCGTGTGTTGATAGCTCGACAAGCATCCGGTATTGGAGAGGGGTCAGCTCTATCCGGTCGGCGGCTAGGGTCACGAGGCGCTCGGTGTAGTCGATGGTCAGGTCTCCCACGACGTAGGAGGTTGGCGGTTGTGCCGTGCGTCTGCGTATCGCTGCTCTGATGCGCGCTACGAGTTCGGTGGGTGAGAAGGGCTTCACGACGTAGTCTTCGGCACCCATGTCGAGGGCGCGGGCAATGTATTGGTCTTGACCGTAGGCGGATACGAAGATGACCGGTGTGTCGTCGGTGGCCCTGATGTCTCTCATCAACTCGACGCCGTCGGCTCCGGGAATGAAGAGATCGAGAAGGACCAGGTGGGGTTTCTGTTCCTTGATAAGGCCCGGCACGTCTTCGGGGTCGCTGGTGGCGATGACCGAATAGCCCCACTCGGTGAGGACGTTGTGGATGTATCGGAGGGCCTCGGGGTCATCGTCCACCGCCAGGATGCGGATCCGTGCCGGCGCTTGTCCGGGGGTGTGGCGGGTGGAGAGTTGGGGCACCGATGCCGCAGAGGCGGCCGCTGGCTTCTCGACCGTCGGGAGGGTGAAGGTGAAGACCGCGCCCAGGCCCGGCCCCGCACTCTCGGCCCAAATCCTGCCTCCGTGTGCTTCAACTATCCCTTTGCTGACTGCAAGACCCAGACCCGCCTTCCCGCCCTGTTCATCGGAACCGAGCCGGGGGAACTTCCGAAACAGGCGTGGGAGGCTCTCGGCAGGGATGCCTCTGCCTTCATCGGAGACCGACACTGCTACATGAAGTTCGGTTGTCACGGCCTCCACTCTGATCGTGGACGCCTCAGGTGAGTGCCGTGACGCGTTGACCAGCAGGTTGGCAAGCACCTGCACGATGCGCGATCTGTCGGCCATGACCAACGGCAGGTCCGGAGCGAGCTCGAATTGAAGGTTCTGCGGGTGCCCACCGACGCGGAACGAGTTGCCGGCCTCGCCGATGATGGCTACCAGGTCTGCGGGTTTCGGGGAGACTGATAGTGCGCCTGTCTCTATCAGGGCCATGTCGAGGAGGTCTGTGATCAAGGCTCGCATCCGGTCGGTCTGTTCGAAGATGATCCGATGGAACTGGCGTATCTCGGTCGGGTGCATGTCGGAGGACTCGTCCAGCAACACGGAGACCGAACCGCGTATCGCGGCCAGGGGTGTGCGTAGTTCGTGGCTGACCATCGCCAGGAACCCGGCCCTCATCCGGTCGAGCTCCTTTACCGGGGCCATGTCCTGCATGGTCGCCACGAGGCTCTCTAACTCGCCGCGGTCGGAGCAGATGGGTGTGGTGTTGACCAGGACGGTGACGGTCCGCCCGTCGGGCACGAGGATGTCCATCTCCTCGGCCCGGATCGTCTCCCCGACGCCCATCACGTCAGCTATCGACCGGGTCTCCAAGCTGACTTCGCGTCCATCGGCCCGCCGGATGGTGAGGACGCCCATCAGTTCCTCCGGGGTTTGGTCGGGTGACCGCAGCTCATCGATGATTCTGGCGGCCTCCCGGTTGTATGAAACCGGGTTTCCCGTGCGGGCATCGAAGACCGCAACCCCGACAGGTGAAGTATTGACCAGGGTCTCCAGGTCGGTCCGGGCCCGCTGCTCGTCACGGTAGGTCCGGGCGTTGGCTATGACCATCGCGGCCTGGGAGGCGAACATCACCAGCGTTTCCTCGTCCTCACTGCTGTACTCCTCCCCGCCATCTCTGCCCAGGAAAAAGTCGGCCACGCGCTCGTCCCGATGCATGACCGGCGCGGACAGGAACGGGACCACAGCACCCACCGGCATGGGGAGACGAAACGCCGACAACCCCACAGACTTCACGTGCCCGAACACGTCCGGGAGCCGTAACGGCTCCGGGACGCTGTCGAAGTAATCGAGTAAGTCCGGTCCCACTTCCAAACCCCAGAGTTCCTCGGCCTCCCCGGAGGTCAACCCGCAGGAGAGGAAGTCCTGTATGCCGCCAGCCTCGTCACGGAGCGTGACGACCCCGTAGTCGGAGTGGGTCAGGGCCCGGGCGGAATCCAGCACGCCTTGGAGCACAGTGTCGAGGTCGAGGCTCTCGTTGATCCGCAGGGTTGCCTCACACAGCCTCGATAGCCGTTCCCGGAGGGCCAGGTTCTCGGCCAACAGGTCCGCCTCTCGGCTCAACTTCCCACCTCTACCAAGGCTTGGAGAGGCCCGCGGGACCTACCAATGAGGGACTCCAGACGCACACCTTTTGGATCCAGGCCATGTCGGCTCAGCTTATCTAGTTAACATAAGAATCATAACATTAGGGCCAATTCTTCAGACACTTAACGTCTAAATCATATCCATACCTGTACAGTGGGATCCTCATGGCCAGTCGATGGGAGGGAACCAGTTGGTACTCAACCAACAGCAGCGCTGCTCCGAGGTTCCAACTCTCTACACTCCCGGCGCTACAGGAGAGGTGGGCATGGTTCGACCGGCCAGGGCCGCATCGAAGCCGGTTCCCCGGTGATCCCCATCGAGCCGAGGGACAGAGCCTCACCGCAAGGGGGCCACACAATCACCGTCCACCTCGGCCGATGGCAGACCTACACCGTCCAGGTCTCCAGATCGCGGCGGGTGATGACTCGTCTGGTAACGCAACAGTGGAGGAGGACATTGAGATGAGGCGGGAAGCACGACTCCGGACCAGGTTCGCGAACTCCGGGAAGCAGGTGCTCTTGCTGGCAGTCATGCTCGGCGTAGTTGCCTGCGGCGGGTCGGATGCTGAGCGTGTCCGGGAGGTCAGCGAGGAGCCCTCGATGGAGGATGATCCGGTTAGCGCTGAAATAGGCGTCATGGATCTTCAGGAAGGCGACTGCATCGTTTCTGGTATAGATGCCGGGACGAGGGTCGAGGCGGTGACGATCGTGCCGTGTTCCGATGCTTGGCAGCACCGGGTGACGGCTGTCTTCGATGTTGCGGATGCGGATCAGTACCCGGGGGAGGATGCCGTGCGTGGAGAGGCCGCCCGGAAGTGCGGCAGCGACGCGTACTACCTGTATCCGACCACCGAGTCCTGGGACCTCGGCGACCGAGAGATCGTGTGCCTCGAGGAACCACCGGCGCCTAGCACCACGCTCCCTCCGGCTGAGCCGACCACGACGGTTGCTGCGACAACAACGGCTGCTGTGACGTCCACATCGGCCGCGACACCAGTGGATGGTCCTGCTCTGCCACTGTCAGCAAGTGAGGTGTACCAGTTGGTTGCGCCGTCGATCGTGTTTGTTGAGACCGAGACCGGTACGGGTAGCGGGTTCCTGGTTGATGGTGGCTATGTGGTGACCAACCATCATGTGGTGTGGCCCCACGACGCGGTGTGGGTGGTCTTCCCCGACGGTACCGAGGCCTGGGTACCCGTGTTGGGGTGGGATCCGTTTGCCGACCTGGCAGTGTTGGGCCCGGTTGTTGATGGTCATTGAAAATCCCCGGAGTTGATCACTGAAATTCCCCACC
>JAPPGV010000103.1 GCA_028821235.1 bacterium | reverse complement strand
TCATCTGGAGCTCGATCAGCTCGTCCTGCATGTCCCGGCGGATGAGCGGGTCGAGGGCGGAGAACGGCTCGTCGAAGAACAGCACCTCGGGGTCGACGGCCAGCGCCCGGGCCAGCCCCACCCGCTGCTGCATGCCGCCGCTGAGCTGCTGGGGGTGATGATCGCCCCAGCCCTCCAGGCCGACGGTCTCCAGGAGCTCCCGGGCGCGCTCCTGCCGCTCGCGGCGGTCGATCCCCTGCACCTCCAGCCCGTAGGCCACGTTGTCCACCACCGTGCGATGGGGGAACAAGCCGAAGTGCTGGAACACCATCGCCATCTTCCGGCGCCGCAGATCGCGCAGCGTGGCGCGGTCGGCACTGGTGAGCTCCGTGCCGCACACCTCCACGGTTCCCTCCGTGGGCTCGATCAGGTGGGAGACGCACCGGACGAGGGTGGACTTTCCCGATCCCGAGAGGCCCATCACCACGAACGTCTCACCCGGGGACACCTGGAAGGTGACGTCGCGGACCGCCACCACGCTGCCGACGGCCTCCCTTATCTCCTCCCGGCCGGCCCCGGCCTCCGCCATCTCCCGCGCCTCGGCGGCCCGCCTGCCGAAGACCTTCCACACGCCCTCGACCCTGACCCGGGAGGCCTCGCTACTCGCGTCCATCGCTGTGTCCATCATCTTGATCCAACTTCCACCGTCGATTGTCGAGCGTTCGTCACCCGGCCGGTTCCGCCGGGTAGACCGGGACATCCAGGGGCTCCAGGGGCTGGTTGCCCAGGATGAGGTCGGCCGCCTTCTCCGCGATCATCATCACCGGAGCGTAGATGTTGCCGTTGGTGACCGTCGGCATTACGGAGGCGTCCACCACGCTCAGCCCCTCGGTGCCGTGAACCCGCATCGATCCGGGATCCACCACCGACCCGTCGTCGGTGCCCATGCGGGCCGTCCCGGAGGGATGCAGGGCGGTCTCGGCATCCCGGGCGACCCAGTCCAGGATCTCCTGGTCGGTCGAGACCTCCGGGCCGGGCGACAGCTCCCCGGCGTTGTAGGGGGCGAACGCCGGCTGGTTCATGATGCGGCGGGTCACCCGGACGGCCTCGACCCACTCCCGGCGGTCCTGTTCGGTGGAGAGGTAGTTGAAGCGCAGGGACGGCTTCGCCCTCGGGTCGCGTGACTTGATCCGGACGTACCCCCGGGCGTCCGAGTACATGGGGCCGACATGGACCTGGTAGCCGTGGCCGTGGCTCGGCGACGAGCCGTCGTAGCGGATGGCCAGCGGCAGGAAGTGGAACATGAGGTTGGGGTAGGACACGTCCGGGTTGGAGCGGACGAAACCGCCGCCCTCGAAGTGGTTGGTGGCGCCGGGTCCCCTCCGGGCCAGCCATTGCATCCCGATCCAGGGTCGGCGCCACAGGCGAAGGGCCGGCTGCATCGACACCGGCCGGCGGGAGGCGTACTGGACGTACACCTCGAGGTGGTCCTGGAGGTTCTCGCCGACCCCCGGAAGGTCGGTGACCACCGGGATGTCCAGCGACTCCAGGAGACCGGCGGGCCCCACCCCGGAGAGCTGGAGCAGCTGGGCGGATCCGAACGCCCCGGCGCACAGCAGGACGTGCCGGCCCCGGACGGTGCGGTCACGGCCCCGCCGGCGGTACTCCACCCCCACCGCCCGCCTGGCCTTGAACAGGACCCGGTTGATGAGGGCGCCGGTCTTCACGTCGAGGTTCTTGCGATGCATCACCGGATGCAGGTAGGCCACCGAAGCCGAGACCCGCCGTCCCCGGTGGATGTTGCGGTCGAAGGGCGCGAACCCCTCCTGGCGGTACCCGTTCACGTCGTCGGTCAGCGCGTACCCGGCCTCCTGCACCGCTTCGAAGAAGGCCACAAAGAGGGGACTGTCGGCCGGTCCCCGTTCCAGCACCAGCGGGCCCTCCCCGCCCCGCCATCCATCCGCACCGGCCAGGCAGGTCTCCGAACGCTTGAAGTAGGGGAGGCAGTGGCGGTAGTCCCAGCCCTCCATGCCGGGTTCGGCGGCCCACTTGTCGTAGTCGGCCGGGTTGCCGCGCTGGAAGATCATGCCGTTGATGGAGCTGGATCCGCCCAGCACCTTCCCCCGGGCGTGATAGATCCTTCGACCCCCCATGTGGGGTTCGGGATCGCTCTGGTACCGCCAGTCGTAGAGGGGGTTGCCGATGGGGAAGGCCAGGGCCGCCGGCATGTGGATGAACACGTCCCACTTGTAGTCCCGGCGCCCGGCTTCCAGCACCAGGACCCGGTTGCCGGCGTCCGCGCTCAGCCGGTTGGCCAGCGCGCACCCGGCCGAGCCGCCTCCCACGATGATGAAGTCGTACAAGAACTACTCCTCGGGGAAGGTCGGCGGCGCCGGCAGGTCTCGCTGGCTGCCGGCGCCGGTTCTCACCTGCCTTCTAGGAGGAGGGGATCCACGCACCCCAGACGTCGGGGTTGGCCTCGATCCACTGGGCTGCCGCTTCGTCCACCGTGAGGCCGTCGTTCTCGATGGCCGACAGCATCTGGATCTGGTCGGCGGTCGAGTAGCTCATGGCCCGCAGGAAGGCATCCGCGTCGGGGGCGTTGGTGGCCAGATCGCTGTTGACGATCTTGAACAGCACGTCCTCCGGGTAGTCGCAGTCGATCCCGCCGGCATCACCCGTGGCGTAGCAGGCATCGCTGTAGGCGGGGAGCGCGACCCGGGTGAGGTCGTAGGTATTGAACGCCGAGTGCGGGGTCCAGAAGTAGAAGAGAGCGGGCTCCTGGCGGCTGT
>JAPPGV010000102.1:166-12062 GCA_028821235.1 bacterium | reverse complement strand
CGACGCCATATCACACCGCCATTCCGCACACAGACCACTGTGGTTGTCTGCGAAACAGCCTGGCGTGCTCTGGTGGTCATCGGTGTCCCGTCGCTGTGTTCCGCTTCCTTGACGTGCCGCTGCGGGTACGCCTTCGTCAGCGGGCCTGGCGAGGAACGCCGCTGCCGACGCCATATCACACCGCCGTTCCGCACACAGACCACTGTGGTTGTCTGCGAAACAGCCTGGCGTGCTCTGGTGGTCATCGGTGTCCCGTCGCTGTGTTCCGCTTCCTTGACGTGCCGCTGCGGGTACGCCTTCGTCAGCGGGCCTGGCGAGGAACGCCGCTGCCGACGCCATATCACACCGCCGTTCCGCACACAGACCACTGATGCTCAGAGCCCTGGCGCCTGCCAAGCTCAATCTGTCGCTCCATGTGCGGAGCGTGGATTCCTCGGGGCTCCACCCAGTGCGGGGGCTCACCCTCTCGATCAGCCGGAACGACATCCTGGTCATGGAGCCGGCCGAGTCGGATCACCTGGAGATCCACGGGGCCGACCTCCCTACCGGTGACGAGAACCTGGTGTGGAAGGCGGTGTCCGCGCTCCGGAGGGGCCAGACCGATCCTCCACCGGCGAGGTTCGAGCTGTGGAAGCGGATCCCGGTGGCCGCCGGTTTGGCGGGGGGAAGCTCGGACGCGGCGGCCGCTCTGCTTCTCTACGGCAACTTGACCGGAAGGGACCGGGCCCACCTCACGCGGCCGGCGGTGAAGATAGGCGCCGACGTTAGCTTCTGCCTGCGGGGCGGCCTCCGGTGGATCGGAGGTTACGGTGAGCAGATCGGCGACCGGCTGGATCGGGATCGTGACTTCGTCCTGGTTGTTGCGGTACCACCCTTCATGCTCGAGACCGCTCGGGTGTACTCGGCCTGGGATCGCTTGGGTGAGCCGAAGGGCCGGACCGTGGCCGGGACAGCCATCCCTCCCGGCCTCCGGCGCCACGGCCTGCTGGTCAATGATCTCTACCCGGCCGCGACCTCGATCGAGCCGGACCTGGACGACTGGAGGGTCGAACTGGAGAGCCGCTGGGACCGTCCGGTGCTCATGTCGGGGAGCGGACCCTCCCTCTATGCCTTCTTCGCCGACCGGGCCGAGGCCGAGGAAGGGCTGGAACTGGTCCCCGAGGAAGCCAGAGACGCTTTTGTGGCCTTGTCCCAGGACCACGGAGCGCTCCTGGTTGAGGACCGATCATGACGGACCACTAGACTCGCCAGGCGTTGCGCCCAACGCCGGGAGCCCCGACGCCGTGGGGGGTAGTGTAAATGGCAGCACAGCGGGTTTTGGTCCCGCTAGTACGGGTTCGACTCCTGTCCCCCCAGCCAGACAGAGGAGTAGCGACGTGGCCATAAGGGCGGTGGTGCTGGGGGCAGGCGAGGGCTCCCGGATGAAGTCGATCCTCCCCAAGGTGATCCATCCTGTGGCGGGGCGGCCGATGATCGAATGGGTCCTCAACGCCACCGCATCCCTGGACCCGGTCCAGACCGTGGTGGTGGTCAAGCCGGATGCCGACCAGGTGGTGGCGATGCTGCCCGATGGGGCCACACCCGTGGTGCAGCCCAAACAGCTGGGCACCGCACACGCCCTGCAATACGCTCTCGAGGTCACTCCGCTGGGTGCCGAAGACCATGTGCTGGTGGTACCCGCCGACACGCCGCTCATCACCGGCGACACGCTGGCCGAGATGGCCAAGCTCCATCGGCGGACCGGAGCGGCCGTTACCTGCATGACCGCCAACATGGAGGACCCGACCGGCTACGGGCGGGTGGTGCGGGACGGCTGGGGCCGGGTGGAGAGGATCGTGGAGCATGCCGACACCACCACCCACGAGCGGGAGATCAACGAGATCAACGGTGGTGTCTACATGTTCGACGGATCCTTGATACGGGACTTCGTGGCCCGGGTGGAGCGCGACAACGTCCAGGGTGAGTACTACCTGCCCGACATGGTGGCCATCCTCGGAGCGGAGGGTTACGGGATCAGCGCCTACCGGACCGATGCCGAGGAGTTGTCCGGTGTCAACACCCAGGATCAGCTCGCCGGTGTCGCAGCGATCTTCCGGCACCGGATCAACAGGGCTTGGATGCGGGATGGCGTTTGGATGCAGGACCCCGGCCGGGTCTATATCGACGCCTCCGTGCGCCTCGAGGCGGGAGTACGGATCCTTCCGGGGGTGCATCTGGAAGGATCGACCTCGGTGGCGGGAGGCGCCGAGCTCGGGCCCGACTGCTTCATCAGGGACAGCCGGATCGGCTCCGGCGCGAGGATCTGGTACTCCGTGCTCAGGGACGTATCGGTGGGGGTGGACGCCGAGGTCGGTCCCTTCGCCTCGTTGAGGCCAGGAGCGGAGTTGGGCGACGGCGCCAAGGCAGGCACCTTCGTGGAGGTCAAGAACTCCGTGGTCGGCGCCCGCGCCAAGGTTCCACACCTCTCGTACGTTGGGGACGCAGAGGTCGGCGAGGAGGCCAACGTGGGCGCAGGGACCATCACCGCCAACTACGACGGATACGACAAGCACCGCACCCGTATCGGAAGCCGGGCGCAGATCGGCTCCAATACCGTTCTGGTGGCGCCGGTCGAGGTGGGATCCGAGGCGTACACGGGCGCCGGCTCGGCCATCACCCGCGATGTTCCCGATGGCGCTCTCGGTGTGGAGAGGGCTTCCCAGCGAGAGATTCCGGGCTATGCGGAACGGCGGAAAGCTCGCCACGAGGCCGAGTAGGCGGATGCTGGAGAAGACCGGGATGGACTTCCATTGTTGACCCGCGATCCCTGGGCCAGAGCCCCGTCGCCGGCCAATAGGCCAACGGGACATTTTTCAGTACCCTCCTAGGACATGGAGCTCGTAACCCGCAAGCGCTTCATGCTGTTCACCGGATCGGCCAACCCCGAGCTGGCCGAAGCCGTGGCGGACGACCTGGGCGTGAGGCTCGGCAAGGTCCAGCTGTCACGCTTCGCCAACACTGAGGTGTATACCCGGCCGTCCGAGTCGGTACGCGGGGTGGACTGCTTCGTGATCCAGAGCCACGCACCGGAGATCAACTTCCACATCATGGAGCAGTTGATCCTGATCGATGCCCTCAAGAGGGCGTCAGCGCACCGTATCACCGCGGTGGTGCCGTTCTTCGGGTATGCCAGGGCCGACAAGAAGGTCATGCCGCGGGAACCCATCTCGGCCCGGCTGATGAGTGACCTCTTCCTGGCCGCCGGAGCCGACCGGATCGTGTCGATCGATCTGCATACCGGCCAGATCCAGGGCTTCTTCCCCAAGCCGTTCGACCATCTGACGGCGCTCCCGATCGTCACCGACTATCTCAAGGAACGCCTGGACGGTCCCACCACCGTGGTCTCCCCCGACGCCGGTGGAGTCAAGCGGGCCGAGAAGTACGCCCGCTACCTGGGGGCGTACGTGGCCTTCGTCCACAAGCGGCGCGAGTTCGATGTCCACAACGAGTCGAAGGCCCTGACCGTGGTGGGTGCGGTGCGGGGCCGCAACGCGGTGATCGTGGACGACATGATCGATACCGGCGGTACCGTGGAGAATGCGGCCCGGTTACTGCGCGAACAGGGCGCCCGGAAGGTCTACGTGGCGGCCACACACCCGGTGTTGTCGCATCCCGCCCTCGACAGGCTGAAGAAGGCTCCGATCGATGAGGTCGTGGTCACCGATACGCTTCCGATCAGCAAGGAAGCGCGGGACTTCGACAAGCTGACCAGGTTGTCGATTGCTCCGGTGCTGGCAGAGGCCTTGCAGGCGATCTTCATGGACAGTTCGGTGTCTGCCATATTCCTCGGCGACAACAACTGAATGGCCCTCCATACCGAGGTCTTCCGGGTGAGGACCGGTGCCGAACCGGCCGTCGTCGATATCGGCTACCGGCTGGCCACGTTCGTGCAGGGCCATGGCGATGGCCTGCTGTCGGTGTTCGTGCCCCATTCCACCGCCGGGCTGGCCGTCATGGAGGTGGGCGCCGGGTCCGATAGGGATCTTCTCCGGTACCTAGGGGATGGAATGTCCCCGGATCGCTACCGCTGGGAACACCGGCATGGTGCTCCTGGTCATGGCGCCGATCACATCATTCCCGCCTTCATTTCGCCCAGCCTGGTGCTTCCCGTCCGGGGCGGTGCTCTGACTCTGGGCACGTGGCAAACCGTCGTGCTGGTGGACACCAACGTCGGCAATCCGGTACGGGACGTGAGGCTCAGCTTCCTGGCTGCCTGAGCACCCCCGCTCGCGTACCGAGGTCGGGGAGGACGATTCGCTCGCCCGGAAAGATCAGGTTGGGGTCCCCGGACCCGATCACGTCCCGGTTGGCTTCGATCACTTGTCTCCAGAGCGGGGCGATCTCCTCCGCGCTTGCCGCCCGACCCAGGTGTGCGGCCAGGTAGCCGGCGGTGATCGACCACAGGTGGTCGCCCCGTTGCACGGTGTAGGTAACCGATGCCTCCCCGTGATCCTGAAGCCAATCGACCGCTCCGCCGGCGAGGTAAGGGACCGGCACCATCACTCCGCCGGTATCCGGAGGCGATCTCAGGGGACGGTCATGGTCGGGACTCGTGGCCGCCATGGGGATCGGGACCGTGGCAGTGTCGATGGTGTCTCCCGGATGCGCGGCTGTTACGACATGGGGAACCGGAGGGGCATGGGCCGCACCCACCGGCGCCGAGATCGACAAGCTGCCGACCGCGAGCACCAGCGCCGCGGCGCGGCGGGACAGATGGCGGATGGGAGCGATCGTGATCCACCGGGTGGCCCTCACCGCAACCGGAATACGTGTCACGTAGGCGAGGACGGAGAGGGCGGTGGTAAGGCCGACCCATGCCGTGATCCCGGCTGCGAGGAGCCAGACCGCGCCGTAGACTGCCTCCTCCGGCTCGGCGGTGAGGATCCGGTCCGGCGGGGGAAGCCATGGTGACTCCCTCAAGCGGAGCAGCAGCAGGGTGCTGCCGGCGACTCCGGAGACGACGGCGGCCAGTTGGATGAGCGTACGTGTGGATCTCATGAAGTAATACGTATCGCGCCATGCCGGGGCTTTCAAGACCCTTGATCAGGGTGAAAGAATTTCGAGATCGAGAAAAGTTTGTGAAGGAAATCACTTGCGGGCCGGCGAGCGGCCTGGTTAGTCTTCTATCGCAAGTCGGCTCGCCGGCTCTTAATTTGGCCCGTGCTTGTGAAATGCTTCACAAGCGAGGTCGAACCCCAAGACTCCAGGTGTACGGCGCTGCGCGTGGACACCGCCCGGACGGAGGGATGAGCCGAGATCCGACGGCTTCGCGACTAGAAGGTGTAAGACCGTGTTGACAATTACCGAGCCGGACTGGCGTGAGATAGCCGCATGCCGGGACTCCGAGCCGAGCCTGTTCTTCCCCATCGGCACGACGGGGTTGGCCATCGAGCAGATCCAGGAAGCCAAGGGCATCTGCTCCCTCTGCTTGGTGACGGATGAGTGTTTGCAGTACGCGCTCCAGACCAACCAGGAGGCCGGGGTCTGGGGAGGTTATGCGGAGGATGAGCGGCGCCGGCTCCGTAAGCGCTGGATGGCCGAGCGGCGCCGGGCGGCTAGCTGAACCCGAAGCGGACCGGCCACTAGTGGTCTGGCCGTCTACTGCCGACCGAATCCCACTGCCTTATCCGGGGACTCCACCAACTCGATGAAGGCGATGCGGTCTAACGGAACTCCTATGTCGTCGCCCTTGGCGTCCTGGAACCAGAGGATGGATACTCCGTCGTTGTAGGCGCCCTCGAGCCGGCTGACGATCTCGTCCCGGCTTCCTACCTCCACTTCGATCTCACGCCCGGTGTCCGCGATTCCGATACGTGCTCTCACCCGAACCTCCTAGCGGTCATCGGTGTCCGGTCACTGCGAGATCAACCGGCCTTGCGGTGGGCAGTCTGCTCCCTGGTCGCCTCGACGGAGGCCTTCAGGGCTTCGAGCAGGTCTACCACCCGAGTGGGTTCCGGGGTCTCCGAGGCGACGATTTCCTTGCCCTCGATCTTCTGGCGCACCAGTTCTTCGATCTTCTCGCGGGTGGTGTCCGTCCAATGATCGGGCTCGAAGTCCGTGGCGAGGTTCTCGATCAGCATCTTGGCCATGGCCAACTCGCTCTCCGGAGGTTCCACCTCCGTCTCGAGACTCCCGAAATCGGCGGCGCGGATCTCGTCCGGCCAATACATGGTCTCCAGCACGAGCAGATCGTTCTGCGGCCTGATAGCCGCCAGGTGCTGGCGGGACCTTATGGCCACCGTGGCGATCCCGACCCGGTCGGTCTCGGCGAGCGCGGTCCGGAGTAGGCGGTAGGCCTTCTCTCCGGTGGGGCCGGGTTCCAGGTAGTAGGAGGTGCGGTAGTAGACGGGGTCGATCTGGAGCGCGTCGACGAAGGCCGCCACATCGACGATGCGGGGACCGCCCTGGTAGGCCGCTCCGGCGATCTCCTCGTCGGTCAGGACGACGTACCGGCCCTTCTCGAACTCGTACCCGCGCACGATCTCCTCGCGAGGGACCTCTCGACCGTCGGCATCGGCAACCTTGCGATACCTGATCGGGCTGTGGTCCTGCTGGCGAAGCTGCCGGAACTTGGGCCGCCGGCTGGTCGTGGCCGGGTACAGGCGAACGGGGATGGTGACCAGGCCGAACGATACGGCGCCACTCCAGATGGGTCGCATGTCAGGAGTCTAGGGGCGTGCCGGGAAAACCCCGGAAACAGGCGTTCGCCGAAGGTGCCTTGCTGCCGGACCAGATGTCCTACCGACAGGCGAGCCCGTGACCCCCTTCGGAGCACCCCTAGGGGATGCCGGTACGAGAAAGGGGAGGGACCCGGCCCGCACCCGGGCCGCCCCCTGTGGACAAAGCGCGGACGGCTGTTCTATACTCCATCGACCCACCAACGGCAGGAAACCACCTGCCATCCGGCCGGGGCGCCGCGTTCTCTCCCCCTAGAACCGCGCCCCGGCCTTCCAAATTCCGGCGCCGGCCAAGCCCGGCCTCGTCCGCCCGATCCCGGCGTACTGGTAGGCTTCGCTGCCCGCATTCGAGCGCCAGCCCTCGTAGCTCAGGGGATAGAGCACCGGCCTCCGGAGCCGGGTGCGCAGGTTCGAATCCTGCCGAGGGCGCCTAGCTAGTCTGTAGTCAGTAGTCGGCAATTAGCGTTACTCAGTTTGTGACAACCGGCTGGAAACCAGCGACTATCAGCTAGCAACTACCAGCTAGGAACTAATCATCTAGTCTGGTGCGGCCCATTCCCAGAAGGTTCGCTATGGCGCTGCGCGATGTGCTTCCCTTGACCTGGACCCTACGGAACGACCGAGCTTCGATCGGTGGTGTCCGGCTGCGCGCGATCGCAGAACACTTCGGAACACCTGCGTACGTGTTCGACATGGCCCATCTCGAGGCGCGCCTAGATGAATTCACGAGCGCCTTCGACGGGATCGGTGTGCCCGTGTATGCCACCAAGGCCTTCATCTGCCCTGCCCTGGCCGAGATGGTCTCGTCACGGGGCTGGTGGGCGGACGTGGTGTCGGTCGGAGAGACCGCCATCGCCCGGCGAGGAGGGATTCCGGCCTCCCGCATCCTCCTTCACGGCAATCTGAAATCCGAGGCCGAGATCGACCTGGCGGCCTCGGGACAGGTGGGCATCACGGTCATCGACAGCCTGGACGAGATCGACCGGCTGGCCCGGGCCGCCCGGGCGGCGGGTCGTACCGTGGACGTGATGATCAGGCTCAACGAGGCGGTCGACCTGGTCACCAACCGGAAAGTCCTCACCACGGGCGATCACGCCAAGTTCGGGTTGTCGCCGGACGCGACCGACCAGGCCATAGCCAGGGTGGCCGCCACCGAAACCCTCCGGCTACGAGGGCTGCATCTCCATGCCGGGAGCCACATAACCGACCCGGAACTGTATGCCCGGATCCTGGAACGTCTGGCGGCGGTCGTGGCACGGAACCGGTCGGCCTTCACCACCACGCCGGTCATTCTCGACGTGGGAGGCGGCATGGCCTCGCCATACCTACGCGCCGATCCGAAGATCAGCCCGGCCGAGGTGGCCGCCGCCTTGCGGCGAGCCCTCGGGTCGCCGGAGATCGTGGAGCGGATAGGGCCGGTCGAGGTCATGGTGGAGCCGGGCCGGGCGCTGGTGGCCAACGCCGCGGTGCTGCTCTACACGGTCGGGGTTCGCAAGCCGTTGCCGGGCGGTGGCGAGATGCTGGCCCTTGACGGCGGCCTCACCGACAACCCGAGACCGGCCCTGTACGACTCCAGGTACGAGTTGTTGGCCGATGGCCGGCTTGACCAGCCGGCGGACCATCCCTTCCGGGTGTTCGGCCGGATGTGCGAGACAGACGTGATGCTCGAGGAGGTCCTGCTACCGGCGACCATGGCCCCCGGTGATCTGGTCGCCATGCCCGCGGCGGGCGCCTACACCTTCGCCATGTCGTCCCGCTACAACGTGTTGCCCCGCCCGCCCGTCCTGTTCGTCAAGGACGGCGAGGTGCGGGAGGTGGTGCGCCGGGAGACACTCGAGGAGGTCTTGGCGGGTCAAAGAACATTGAACGAGACCGAACCGTTGGTCGTTTAGCGTGGATGGGAGCAGAGTATGAGCATGCAGATCGGTGTCGGATTCCTGGGCGCCGGCACGGTCGGGAGCGTTCTCGTCCGCCGGCTCATCTACGAGTCGGATGCGATCGCTGCCAAGACGGGTCTTGACCTGGTGGTACGCGGGATCGCGGTCCGGGACCTCGCCAAGGATCGAGGGATCGCGATCCCTCCCGGGTTGCTGACCGACCGCCCGAGCGAGGTGGTGGACGACCCCACGGTCCAGATCGTGATCGAGGTCATGGGCGGTCTGGACCCGGCGGGGGACCTGGTGCTGCGGGCTCTCGAATCCGGAAAAGCGGTCGTGACGGCCAACAAGGAGCTGATGGCGTCACGGGGACGGGAATTGCTGGCGGCCGCCGAGTCCTCCGGGGTGTCTCTCCTCTTCGAAGCCGCGGTGGGGGGTGGCATCCCGATCATCCGGCCACTCTCCGAGTCACTGGCCGGCGAGAGGATCACCTCGGTGCTCGGAATCGTGAACGGAACCACCAACTACATCCTGACCCGCATGGTGGAGGAGGGAATCGCCTACGAGGAAGTGCTGGCCGAGGCGCAGGAGTTGGGCTATGCGGAGGCCGATCCCACCGCCGACGTGGGCGGCGGCGACGCGGCCTCGAAGGCCGCCATCCTGGCGAGCCTGGCCTTCGGGACCTGGGTGGACGGCTCGCAGGTCACCAGGGAGGGCATCGAGGACCTCAGCACCGAGGACTTCGTGTTCGCCCGGCGGCTCGGCTACATCCCCAAACTCCTGGCGATCGCCGAGTATTCCGAAGACAGCATCGCGGTTCGCGTCCATCCCACGCTCGTGCCGCTGGATCATCCCCTCGCCTCGGTCCGGGGAGCCACCAACGCCATTTACGTCTCCGGACCTTCGATAGGCGAGCTGTTGTTCACCGGTCCCGGAGCAGGGGGAGAGCCGACCGCGACAGCTCTGCTCGGCGATGTGATCATGTCGGCCCGGGAACGCTTGGCCGGGACACAGGTCAAGTCCAGGATTCGATTCGGAACGGGTCGCCTCCGGGACGTGGCGGACTTCTCGACCAAGTGGCTGATCCGGACTACCGTGGCGGACCGCCCCGGCGTGCTGGCCCAGATAGCGGCGGTGTTCGGCCGTCATGAAGTGTCGATCAAGTCGGTCTGGCAGGATGGCCGCGGCGACGAGGCCTCCCTCCTGCTGGTGACGCACGAGTCTCCAGAGGGCGACCTGCAACTGGCGGTATCGGAGCTGGCCGGGCTCGAAGTCGTGTCCTACGTGGATTCGGTCATGCGGGTCTACAACGACGAGTCCTGAGTGTCGGTCCGGCTGGTCTCGACGCGAGGTGGCCCGGCGGTCGACATGCCGGCCGCCGTCCTCGCCGGGCTGGCGCCCGACGGAGGTCTGTACGTTCCCGAAGAGTGGCCTCGGCTCGATCCCGCCGGTCTGGACGCCGGCTCCGGCTTCACGGCGGTGGCCACCGCGGTCCTCGGTCTGTTCACATCCGACCTGCTGCCCGCCCCCCGGCTGGAACGGCTGGTAGGGGAGGCGTTCGCCCGCTTCGACCACCCCGAGGTGGCGCCCCTGGTGGAACTCGGTCAGGACCTCTACCTGATGGAGTTGTTCTGGGGCCCCACCCTTGCCTTCAAGGACTTCGCTCTCCAGGTCCTCGGCCGGCTGGTCGACGTGGCGCTGGGCGAGCGCGGCGGCAACGCAATGATCCTCGGCGCCACGTCCGGCGACACCGGCTCGGCGGCCATGGAGGCGTTTCGGGATCGCGAGCGGGTGGACGTGGTGATCCTGTTTCCCGAGGGGCGGACCACCGAGGTGCAGCGCCGGCAGATGACCACCATCGACGCTTCCAATGTCCACGCAGTGGCCGTCGAGGGGACCTTCGATGACTGCCAGGACCTGGTCAAGGCCGTGTTCGCCGATCCCCGAGCGCGTGACGACCTGTCATTGTCCACGGCCAACTCGATCAACTTCGGCCGGCTGATCACGCAGGTCGCCTACTACTACTGGGCCGTCGCCCGGCTGGGTGGGCCGGTCTCGTTCGCCGTTCCGAGCGGCAACTTCGGCAATGTCTACTCGGGCTACGCGGCCACCCGCATGGGCCTTCCGGTGCGGCGCCTGATCGTGGGGAGCAATGCCAACAACGTGCTTGACGGCTTTTTCCGGGAAGGCCGGCTGGATCTGGGTACGGTGATCCCGACCCTGAGCCCGTCGATGGACATCCAGGTCCCGTCCAATCTGGAGCGTCTCCTGTTCGACCTGTTCGGGAGGGACGGGGAGAGGCTGGTGTCGGCCATGACCCGTCTGCGCGAGGAGGGCTCCCTGGCGGTTACGGGTGGTGGGGATGACCTCTTCTCATCGAGGTGGTACGACGACGAGGATACGATGGCGACGATGCGTGAGGTCTACCGGTCCTCGGGCAGGATCGTGGATCCGCATTCGGCGGTCGGTATAGCGGCAGCCCGGGACGCGGCGCCGGACGGCCCGGTGGTCTGCCTGGCGACCGCCCACCCGGCCAAGTTCGCCGACGCGGTCGAGAGTGCTCTCGGCCGGCCGTCACCCGTTCCTGCAGCACTCGAGGGCATCCACGACCGCCCCGAGCGGGTCACCCGGATCCCGAGGAATCTGGCCGCCATCCACCGGTTGCTCAGGGAGAGGAGCCGCTTCGCCTAGGAGTGCTCCGAGCCTCTCGTTGCTGAGGTGCTAAACCGTCTCGACTCAGCGAGGCCATAGCCGGTTACCGACGTCCTCTCCCATAGCGGCCCACCCCCATTGGTGGCTTCGGCTTGGGGCCCCTGGGAAGGCCACAGCTACGCTGCTCCTCGGAGGGCGAGCGTGGCGGCGTGCAGTTCGCAAGGTACATTCTTTTCCCGCGCTGGTGACGGGCGTACTCGGCGCGCGACAAGCCTGCGGCGCCGGCCCAGGATGGTGGGTTGTGCGACTGCCTCACCAACGAGCACTTCTCCGATGTGGATACGAATCCGTTGAGGCTGCGCGACTTCGTGGGGTTGGCTGCCTTGTTGGCGCTCGCAGCGGCCGCGTGTGGCTCCGAGGAGGCAGCCGTGCCGGCGTCGGTTGCCCAGGCCGATGCAACGACTACCACGTTTGCGGCGGTTGAGGAGGTCTCTCCTACCGCTGGGGTGGTGGAGGTTGCGGAGGTCGGGACGGAGGTTGTTGAGGGGGAGGCGCCTGCTACTACTGAGGTTGTGGAGGTGGTTGTTGAGGAGGCTTCTCCTACCGCTGGGGTGGTGGAGGTTGCGGAGGTCGGGACGGAGGTTGTTGAGG
>JAPPGV010000102.1:0-66 GCA_028821235.1 bacterium | reverse complement strand
GGGAGGCGCCTGCTACTGCTGAGGTCGTGGAGGTGGTTGTTGAGGAGGCTTCTCCCACTACTACTA
>JAPPGV010000101.1 GCA_028821235.1 bacterium | reverse complement strand
CTTGCGAGGAACACCGCTGCCGACGCCATACCACACCGCCATTACACAGACAGACGCGATAGTGGTCTGTCTGTGAAACAACCGGGTGTTCTGGCGGTCATCGGTGTCCCGTCGCTGCGTTCCGCTTCCTCTACGTACCGCTGCGGGTACGCCTTCGTCAGCGGGCCTTGCGAGGAACACCGCTGCCGACGCCACACCACACCGCCATTACACAGACAGACCACTAGGGGTCGCGAAAAACACCGGGGATGATCCGCCTGCCACTCGGGATCGGGCAGACGCTACAATGAGGGGGCACGCGGAAGTAGCTCAGCTGGTAGAGCGCAACCTTGCCAAGGTTGAGGTCGCGGGTTCGAGCCCCGTCTTCCGCTCCCAGCCCGGGCCGGACCGGGCGCGAACCGGCCGGCGCAGGTGTACGGCGACGTGGCCGAGTGGTTAGGCACAGCTCTGCAAAAGCTGCTACACCGGTTCGATTCCGGTCGTCGCCTCGCGTGCATTGGAACCGGGGCGCTTAGCTCAGGGGAAGAGCGCTTCCTTGACGCGGAAGAGGTCACAGGTTCAAATCCTGTAGCGCCCACCAGCCAAATCCCCATTACCTGCCGCTTATCAGCCACTTGGTGGGGATGGAGTTCTCGGTCTTGTATGCACGCGGGTTACGGTTAAGCTACTGCGGTCCGAAAGTCGTTTCGTGCCTGACGTCACACAGTTCCATTACCACGGACGATCGGACCTTGATTACTATCTGATGTGGCACGTCAGTATTTCCGGCCAGAAAGGGAGTTTTCCATGCCGATGGGTGAAGAGCACAAGGCGGCTCTTGCGAAGGGCAAGCGCGAAGCCGCCAAAGTCACGAGGTATCTGAAGGCATTGGAGGCCGGCCAACCCGGCGGCGCGGCACGCGCCAAAGTCCTGGAGCAGAGGATCGAGCGGTTGCGCGATGACATCGCCAACGAGGACAATCTCCTACGGCGTGTCAAGCTGATTCAGAAGCGTTTCGACACGGAGGACAAGCTCAAGGACGTGGACACCTCGATCGACTTTGACGCCTTGGAGGCAGATTTCATCGGGGTTGTGGATTCGTATTCTGAGCGAAACGGGATCAGCTACCACACCTGGCGTGAGGTTGGTGTACCCGCCAGGGCACTAAAGGCTGCGGGAGTCAAGCGCACGCGGCGCATCTAGAGGTACTAGACGTCCAGTCAGACCCGACGGGTGATAACAAACTCGAAGTCAGCCGACTCGGGCCAAGCTAGCCACCTTTTGTCGGCGCCTCCCTAGACCCATCCCAGTTCCGACAATCGGGCGTCGTCGATTCCCAGGTGATGGCCGATCTCGTGCAGGACGGTCCGGCGGATCTCCTCGATAGTGTCAACCCGGTCGAGTTCCATTTCGATGTGGCTGTCCATATAGATGGTGATCCGATCCGGTAGAACGCCCGCATAGTCCATGCCGCGATCGGCCAGCGAGATGCCTTCATAAAGGCCGAGGAGATCCTCGCCCGAGGGATGCCGCTCCTCGACCACCACCACCAGGTTGTCGAGTTTTCCGGCGATGTCACCGGGTATTTCATCGAGAACCTGATCGACGATCCGCTCGAACTCCTGGCGCGTCAGGCTGATGGCGCCCGCTCCGTCCGTGTCATAGGAAGGGGTTATAGATGGGGTCATGAGCAATGACAATTCGTCTCGGATCGGTCGCGGCGCACCCGCCGGGCCCGGCTACACTTGCTGCCCCCGGGCGCTTAGCTCAGCGGGAGAGCGCTGCCTTCACACGGCAGAGGTCACTGGTTCGATCCCAGTAGCGCCCACACTCTTCCACCGGTGGCCCCGTCGGCGCGGCCATCTGCTTCCCACTCTCATCCTGGTGATCCTTCTGGCGGTCTCATGCAGCGGATCCGGCGCGGATAGCGGCGATGATGCGTCTGCGCGCTCCCTTGCGGCCTTCTTCCACTCCGAAGGCAGTACTTGGAACCGGGTTCGGGTGGTCGATCTTCTCGATCGTCTGGTCATTGCCCGCGAAAGATGGACCGGGTACGACCGGGACCTGTTCGTTCATTGGACGGACGAGGACGCGGACGGATGTGATACCCGCAGGGAGGTTCTTCTGAGGGATGCCCATTCCGGTCTCCATCTGGGTAGCGGCCCGGGGTGCCGGATCGTCTCCGGTGTCTGGTACTCGGCTTATGACGATGCCTGGGTGGAAGGCTCGCCCGCCGGTTTGCACGTTGACCATGTGGTGCCCTTGCAGGAAGCATGGGACTCGGGTGCTCATGCCTGGGGTCCGGGCCGTCGGCGGGCCTTTGCCAACGACCTTGACGGCCTGGCCGCGGTTACGGCCGCCGTAAACGAGGCCAAGGGCGCCCACGACCCGGCGCAATGGATGCCGCCCAATCCCGATCACAGGTGCGCTTACGCCGCCTCGTGGATTGCCGTCAAGGCCCGGTGGGAGCTGACCGTCGATGGTCGGGAGGCGGGGTTCCTGCATGACCTCCTCGGCGGTGAGTGCCGAGGTTTGACGATCTGGATGGGCGAGCGGGCACTGTCGGTGCCGGCTCGCGAGTAGTCGCTCTGCCTCTCCTGCTAAGCGTGGACGTTCTCGAGCCTTGCGTGGGGTTTCGAGAGCGAGAAAACCGTAGAAAGGGAGAGTTTGTTCTCCTATGCTGTTAGCGTACTGGTGCCTAGAACGCGAAAATCGGGCGCGGCGGCGGGTTTTCGCATGTCGAGACGACAGGGAATCGGGTCGGCTGGTCGTGTGAAGGAGATGTCTTGAGAAACCGGGCGTTACTAGTAGCAGCAATAGCCATGGTCATGGCGGCGTGCGGCGGAGGCGATGAGACTCCTCCCGAGACTACCGAGGCCTCCGCCGGGGTCACCGCCACCACCAGCCTGGTCACCACAACCTCGGCGCAGGCTTCCACATCCTCCGGCGACTCCGAGCCGTCGGGAACGGTTGCCACCGAGGAAGTAGCGGCGACGGTGGCCGAAGAGGTGGCCGCGACCACCACTGCCACCACCGCGGCTGCGTCCACGGGCACTGCCGAATTGACCAGCGACGACGTTGTGACGCTGCGTGCGCTGGGTCCCGTGACGCTGGGGATGACCGTGGAGGAAGCCGTTGCCGCCTCCGGGCTGGCGCTCTCCCAGGACTTCGGCCGGGCATCGACCGACAATTGTTACTACGTGACGGCCGGCGCCGGCCTGCCGGGCGTGGCCTTCATGGTGGTCGACGGGGCCGTCGTCC
>JAPPGV010000100.1 GCA_028821235.1 bacterium | reverse complement strand
TGATAGCCCACGCCGACTGGGTCATCGACCTCGGTCCGGGCGCCGGCCAGGACGGAGGCCGGGTCGTCTTCGAGGGTACGCCGGCCGACCTGGTAGCCGAGCGGTCGACCCTGACGGGACGCCACCTGGCCGGATACGTGACTCCCGGGTAGATCCCTGCCTGAGCTGGTCCCGCCATCCCGAGGTCGTTGCAGAAATCGGCCCAGTTGGATACAGGCGGTAACGATAAGGTCCGGATAGGTGGGGGAGGGTTCGCTGCCTGGTTATCTCACCCTTCTCGGAGTTTCTATCTGGTAATCCAACCTGGTCTAGTAGAGATCTAATATAGTGACTTACTATAGATACCGCTAGATCGCCAAGTCGGATCAAGCTAGATCGGTGAGAGGCCGGGTCATCTTGCGTATAGGTTATCTGCTCATATGGTATAGTCACAGCCTATGCGTGAGCCAAATCAACCTCCGGTAGCTACCGTCGACGAGACCGTCGACGAGATCCTGAGCCAGGCTGGCCGACCTGAGACGCCTCTGCGCCGCACTTTCCTCCAGCAGGGCCCTGAGGGAAAGCGCACCCCCGGTCCCCTAAAGACGTTCGTGGTCAACAGCGACCACCGCGGCCTGCTGCTCTACCTACTGGTGTTGGGCAAAGCCAGCTCGGAGCCGTGGGACGCGACACTGGCTGCGGCTGTGTGGGCACGGGCGCTCGGAGTCGAACTTCCCAACTCGGCCACGGCTAAGTCGATGATCTCCAAGGCGTGGAAGCGCCTCGAAGACCGGAGACTGATCCGGCGAGAACGTTACCGGAGGAGAGCACGTGTCTTTCTGCTCAACGAGGCTGGCACCGGCGACCCGTATACGCACCCAGGCCAAGCCCGCGATACCTACTTAAAGCTGCCCCATGCCTTTTGGCAAGCGGACCCGGATGGCGACCGGTGGTACCGCGTGCTCGCCTTGCCCGAGGTCGCCATGCTATTGATCGCCCTTAGCCTCAACGACGAATTCCGCCTCCCCGCCGAGGACATGCCCGACTGGTACGGAATCAGCGCCGACACGGCCAGCCGCGGACTCAAGGGCCTCATCAGCCACGGCCTGCTCGAAGTTAGGAAGCACTACAAGACTGCTCCGCTGAGCCCTGTCGGGTACACCGCCGACCACCTCTACACCCTGCAACCACCGTTCGGACCCAAGGGCCAGGTCCAAGGGCGAAGACAGTGACGACCCCCGCTCCCCCCGACGGCCCTATCCCGACCGGTATTACCGCTGGGATCGACGAAACCGTTGTTGACCACGGCGGCGGTGTCACTTATGTACTTGCAGCAGTTGTGTTCCACGATGCGGAACCAGCCCGCCGGGCCTTCCACCAACTCACAGCAGACCGCAAGCGACCCTTCCACTGGCGGAGAGAAGGCCCTACTCTCCGCGAGGCAGCAGTCACCCTCCTCGAGAACCACCCTGCCTCCACCTACCTGCTAGCCCAATCAACCGGCCGCCGCGGCCAGGTCACCGCCCGCCGGGAACTGCTCACCTACCTCGTAGCAGAACTCACCAACGACGGAGTCGCCCACGTCATCATCGAATCACAGGACTCAGTACTCGACGGTAGGGACCGTCATACGATCCTGGACTCGTTCCAAGCCGACAGCACAGGCCCTCCATTCACCTACCGGTGGGGCACGAAGACCGAACCGCTGCTGTGGTACGCCGACGCGCTCGCCGGTGTTGCCCATGCATACCTCGCCGGTGGGCGAACACACCACTTCCGGCACCTCCAGAAAGCAGGAATCATCACTGGCGTCCGCTACATGGCAGTCAACACCCAGAAATGCGTAAACCCCGGCTCCCGTCCTAGACGACCCTGACAGATCCTCGGACTGGCACTCCGGGGTTTACGACTTCCACCCAGAACATTACCGGAAGGCCATTCCATTCTACCAGGCTGGATCCGAGCACCACTGGGCGGTGGTGTGGTGATGGCCGACGCCGACCGACCTGGTGGCCGAGCGGTCGACCCTGACCGGACGCCACCTGGCTGGGTACGTGACCCCAGGCTAGAGCCCCGAGTCGTCCATCAAGCCGTCGGTAGCTCCAGGCGGGAGGCTTCGGCGTTCAGCAGCCGGGCCGGGATGTCGGGGTTGGCGATGGTCACGACGAACACCTTTCCGTCGTGGAGGTCGAGGCGGATGCCGGGGCCGGCGCGCAGGACCACGGCGGCGCGGTTCATGAGGGTCAGGTTGCCCCGGTATCCCCATCCGCCCCATTCGGTGGGACGGACGTCGAGGGCCTGGGCGGTGGCGATGCGGCGCAGGGGCACCGAGGTGCGGGGCCAGCCGAGGAACCCGTATCGCACGGTCAAGCCCGACCGGTCGGCGGTGACCCGTATGCGGCTGAAGGTGATGACGGCGACACCTGGGAGCAGCAGGACGGTCGCTATCCATGGCCCGACCCATGTTTCCATGAGCTGCGCGAGGACTACTGCGGCGACGAGCACGGCCGCGCCCAGCAGCAGTGGCCATCCGGCGGACATGGTCGCGGTCCAGAAGGCTCGCTCGCCGGGTGCGAGGTCCATGGCGGGCGGTGCGGTATCACCGCCGGTATCGGCTTGGTGTGGCAGGGACGAGGCGATCCGCGCCGCCGCACTGCCCACCATCAGGCTGCCGACGAGCCAGGGGATGAGCGCCCAGGGGGACAGCGACGCGTCCTGCCAACTGTCCAGGCCTCGCTGGCCGATGACGGTGGTGGCGAGAATCCCCGAGCCGAGCGCCACCAGGAACGCACCGACGAACGAGAGGGTCGGCGCGACCATGGGCTGGAACCTCCGCAGGGTCAGGGCGATGAAGGCGCACGCCCCCATCCGAGCACCATGAGCGCGCCGACGACGATGAGGAACTGCTCGGTCGTCATCGAGCCGTCCGGCCTGCCGGCGATGCCGTAGTGACTCGCCACCCGCTCCGGGAGTTCGGAGCGGTAGGCCAGGTAAGTGGCGAGGCCCAGGGCCGCCACCGCAGCGGGGATGGCCGCGCCCAGGAGCATTCTTCGTGTCCGCTCGTTCATAGTTGCACCTCTACCAATTGAAGGATCTCGCGGTCGCCCAGACCGGCGCGTCGCGCTTCTTCGACCAGCCTCCGGGCCAGGTCGACGTGGCGGGCCGCCGACTCGGCGTCCCGCGCCACCGATGTGCCGCGGCCTCTGCGGACTTCGAGCAAGCCCTCGTCGCGCAGCGTCTGGAACGCCCGGAGGACCGTGTGCATGTTCACTCCCAGGCCCTTCGCCAGGTCACGAGCCGGGGGCAGCTTCTCGCCTTCCGCGAGCTCGCGGGCGGCGATGCCACGGCGTATCTGACCGGCCAGCTGTTCGTGAAGGGGCTGCGGTGACTGCGCATCGATCTTCCAGAGCATAGTTCTATTATAACTAGAACTAACCATATAGCAAGCTCGCGTCCGGCCCCGTGGGGATGTGTCCAGGATTTGGGAAAGCCTTCCTGGCCGCCTCAGCGGAGCAGCGTCCGGAAACGCCTCCGATCGGAGAGCAAGAGGGGGCTTGTCGTGTACGTCGGTTCGGCGTACAATGCAGGCATGGATACGAAAAACAGGAGGTGGTCGCTCCGGGTGACACCGGCCCAGGACACGATCGTGCGCCGTGTGCTGAAGGCTACGGGGATGTCACTGAATGAGTATGTGGTCGGCTGTGCCGTGGCAGCGGCTGCCGATGACCTTGCCGACCGACGTGTCTTCGCGGTATCCCCGCAGGTATGGGAGGAACTACAAGAGATGCTCGACCGGCCACCGGCGGCCAAGCCCAGGATCGCCGCGTTGTTGGCCGAGCCCTCGATCCTCGACCCAGTGTGAGGCCCTATCGGGGTCCGGAACCGCTGGAAGCGTCCCACGACGTAGAGGGGTTCGACTGCGGCAACGAAGCGCTCAATGAGTGGCTACAGCGCCGGGCACTGCGCAATCAGCGAGAAAGATCGAGCCGCACCTGGGTGGTCACGGAGAGCACCCGCGTGGTCGGGTACTACGCATCGGCCACAGCAGTCGTAGCCAGGGTGGAAGCGACCGGACGAGCGGCGCGCAACCAGCCCGACCCGCTTCCCGCCATGCTCCTGGGCCGGCTCGCCGTCGACCGCGAGCATCAGGGGAAGGGCCTCGCTGCAGCGCTGCTCAAACACTTTCTGCTCAAGACCCTCGAGGTGGCCGACCTGACCGAACTCCGTCTGGTACTGGCCCATGCCAAAGACCGAAGAGCTGCCGGTTTCTACACGCGCTGGGGCTTCGAGCCTTCCCCCATAGACGACCTAACGCTCATGCTCTTGATCAAAGACATCCGACCCTGAGACTGCCCCATTCCCGGTAGACACCGGCACTTACAGCAACGGAAGGGCGACCGCATCCCGTTTTTCTACAGGAGGCCGCGCTGGTGTAACCATGGTCCCCACACGTCTCTCACATACGAGGGCAAGATCATCTGGCGCCACAAGCGAGCGAGTTCCTCAACCCGGATGAACCGGCGGACATCCTCGGCGACGCCATGTGACAGCACCTGCTTGTACACGGACATGCGGTCCGCTACATCGTCGAGGTCGTACACCCGATCTCCGCTCCAGCGAACATGGCGCGGCAACTCGATCCGCCCACTCGCCTTGACCACCCAAGGGGCGTCAACATCGTAGGGAACGGCTACGGGCCGGTACCAGGCAGTTGGACGGGCTGAACCGGAGGAACTCATTCACCGCATGCATGGTACCGGTACAGCCGACCGGCCACCGAACCTTTGTCGTTACCGCGTCACAAACCCATCCGCCCTTCCGGGTAGATGGAGCGTCGGGCTCCAGATCGAGTCGCTAGAACGGAGGGGCGTGGCTCCTGTCACAGGACCTCGTTACGTTTCGTAAGAGATGCGCGAGTTCAACATTGCAAAGGCAGATCGGACAGCCCCGTCGCGAGGGCTCACGGGCGTCGCCGGCTTGTTATTCCGGCTTCACCCGCTGCAGGCGATCCAGGCATTGGTGCGGGACCGTAGGGAGGTCTACCCGCTCGCTCCTGTTGACGAGGCGGGGAGGTGGGTTTGACGCGGAACGACGACTCACTGGCGACCATCCTCCTGGTGAGCAAGATTGCGGGGGACGGCGTAGCGCCGCTCAGTGCTTCGCAGTTCTGGCGCCTGATCGATCAGGTTGGGGATCCGGGTGGTCTACTCGGAAGGTCCGAGGGTGATCTGATCGGCTCCGGGTTGGGGGAGGACGTGGCGGCCCGGGTGATGGGGCTCCTTTCGCAGGCAGTAGCGGTAGCGTTCGAGTTGGACCGGCTCGATCAGTCCGGAGTAGCGACGCTGACGCCGTTCGACGAGGGCTATCCGCAGCGCTTGCAGATAAGGCTCGGATCTAGGAGACCGGCGATCCTTCATGCCGCCGGGGCTTTGGAGCTCCTAGATCAGCCGGGGGTCGGAGTCGTGGGGAGCCGCAACGTGAGCAAGGAGGGCGCCGAAGTTGCCAAGGCGCTGGGACGGCAGGCGGCTTCGCTCGGGCTTCCTCTCATCTCGGGCGCGGCGCGGGGAGTCGACCAATCGGCGATGGACGCGGCGTTCCAGGCCGGAGGAACCGTGGTCGGAGTCCCGGCCCGCTCGCTGGTCCGGACGCTGAGGACTCCGGACGTGCGGCGGGCGGTCCACGAGGGGCGGACGGTGATGTGCTCTCCGTACGCTCCGGACTCCCCCTTCTCAGTCGGCAAGGCGATGGGCCGGAACAAGCTCATCTACGCGTTGTCGGACGTGACGGTGGCGGTCGCTGCTGACAACGGCTCGGGCGGAACCTGGTCGGGCGCTACGGAGGCCATCAGGGGCGACTACTGCCGGGTGGCCGTGTGGAGGGGTGGCGGAGAGGGCCCCGGCAACGAGCCGCTCGAGCGAAGAGGCGCCCTACCCCTGACCGATACATCGGATCTCGACCGGATCCTGGATGGCGCCCGATCCGATGCGGAACCGCGTTTGCCGCCTGAGCAGGCCATGCTCTTCTGACCTAGTCCTTACTAGGTGTACGTCGGTCCGGAGTTCGCCACAGGTGTGGACACGAGGGAACGGCGCGCCCCAGCCGCTAGTCCGTGGCCGGGCGGTAGGCCACGCCGTTCAGCCACACGTCCTCTGCGATCTCCACCGTTTCCCAGTCCGTTCCGTTGCGGCTGGTGAGGGCGATGGGTGCCGCGCTCCTGAGGTTCCCGTTGTCGTCGTATGTCTCGTTCTGGCCTATCGCCACGAAGGTCCCGTCGCCGTAGGCCACATCCGACAGCGATTGGGACGCACCCGAATGCCGCACGGTCCAGCCGGCGCCGTCCGGGCTGGTGATGATCGTGCTCACCGACCTCTTGGCGGTGGCGTCGTACTCATCGCCCACCGCCACGAACAGGCCGCCGCCGTGGGCAACTCCCCGCAGGAAGGTCACACCCGAGACACCGGAGTCACGGGACGTCCACCCGACCCCGTCGGAGCTGGTGAAGACCGAGCCGTGGCCACCGGTGATCACGAACCGGCCGTCACCGTAGGCGATGGCGAACAGCTGCCGCGGGGCGTCGAAGGGGCTCGGCGTCCAGGCGATCCCGTCCGCGCTGGTGACCACGAACCCGGCTCCGGCCGCCACGAACATGCCCTTCCCGTAGGTCACCGCCGCCAGACCCGGCAGGCCAGAGTCCACCTGAGACCACTCGACCCCGTCAGGGCTCGTCCGGATGACCGCTCCGAGGCCGAAGTCAGGGTCGAACGCTTCGCCCACGGCGACGAACCGGCCGGCGCCGAAGGCTACGTCGGATGCGCCGAAGAAGGCTCCGGGGTCGCGCCCGACCACCGTCCATCCGCCGCCTTCGCCGCTGGCGCCGATGGTGCCCTCCAGCCCGACCACCGCCAGCCGACCGTTGCCGGAGGTCGCGCCGGTGAGGTTCAGGGTCTCGCCATCCGTCCAAACGACGCGATCCCAATCGGCGCCGTCGCTGCTCGTCAGGACACCGGAGCCCACGGCGATGAAGTAGGGAGGCGGAACCGGAGGGATGTCTTCCCTCATGGTCGGTTCGCCCAAGCCGTCACCACAGGCCACAAGCGAAACGGTGACGAGCGCTACGAACCAGGCCTTTCGCAACGGTGCCGACACCGGCGGGGTCCTCCTCGTGTGAGCGGCTGCCAGGCGCCACCTTACGATGCTCGTTGCCGACCTGATCGGACTCTGAACCAGCCACACGCCGGCCGCCAACCCACTCCTCGGGAGGCTGGTCGAGGAGTGGGTAGCGGAACCGGCGGCGGGAGGACGGCGAATGAGTCCGGCGGCGGCTTTCGGTTGCCTTACTGGTCGTCTTCGGGTGTCTCCGTCGGGCCGAGCAGGTCAGCCAGTTCCTCGGCGACCAGGCGCACTATCAGGTCGTCCAGGGACAGCTCCTCGTAGTCGCGCTCGTCGATGTCGGTGGCGCCGCCGGTGGCCCGGCCTTCGGCCCCGTAGGTGAGGAACACGTAGCGGGCGCCGGTGAACTGGGCGAGCTGGCGGAACACGAACTCGGCCTGGTCGTCGGTGCCGGACGACGACACCGGGAAGATCTTGATGCCGCGCCGGGCTGCTTCTCGCATCGACTCTGTGTAGGGCACCGGCACCTGCCGCAGCACCTGCGGGGGCGCGTCGGCCACCAGGAAGACCAGCTGGACCGTGTCTGCGGCGGAGCGCCACGACGGCACCGAGAGGGCGTCGGCCAGCGCCTCGTCGAGGGCTTCCGGCCAGTCGCCGCCGTCGGCGGCCACGACCTCGGCGAGGGCTTCCGAGAAGTCCCCGACGTCGGGGGTGAAGTCGAAGGTCCGGGTGAGGAAGACGTCGCCCTCGTCCCGGTAGAGGGTCATGCCCAGGCGCACGTCCACGTCACCGGGGAGCCGGTGGATGCGCTGGGCCACCTCGTCGATGGTGATCTTGAGCTGGTAGATCTCATCCTCCATCGAGCCGGTGGAGTCGAGCAGGAACAGGACGTCGAGGGCCACGGTCTCGCCGGCCAGGGTCGGCAGGGAGGTCTCGAGGGCGACGCTCTGGCCTCGCTCGGCTGTCGTGCTCGCTCCTCCGGCGGACACCGTGAACGGCCCGTCACCCAGCTCGTAGGCCTGCGGGTGGAAGCGGACCGTGCCGTCGGCGGTGGTCCGGAGTCCCACCCCTCTCTGGCCTGCGGTCACCAGGACCTCGGCGCCGGCCGCCGGAAGGCCGCCCACACCGGTCACCGTCACCACGATGCGTCCGCTCGGGTCGATGTCCCGCACTGGTACGCCGAGGCGGAAGAAGTCGGTGCGGTAGGCCAGGTAGTCGTCGAAGCGCTCGTTGTCGTCGATCGACCCCCCGGTGAGCCTGGTCTGCGGTTGCTCAGACTCGTGGCGGACTTCATCGGCCGGGGCGGTCGTGGCCTCGGCGGCCTCGGTGGTGGCGGCGGCCGCAGTGGTCGGGGGCGCGGCGGTGGTCTCGGCCGACGCAGCGGTCTCGTCATAGTCGATGTCCCCGGCCGGCTCGACTGCCATCACCAGTTCCGCCATCGCCTCTTCCGCTTCCGCCTTCGCCTCTTCCGCTGCTGCTCTCGCGACCGCGGTGGCCTCGGCGGTGGCCGCTTCGCTGCTGCGCAGGTCCGCCTCATCTTCGATCCATCCGTCACCGGCGGACGGAGCCGTCCCGCCGTCACCGGACCGGGTTCCGCCCTCGCCGGAGGGATCGGGTCCGGGATCGACGGCCGGCGCCGCCGTCGTCTCCGCCGTGACAGCGGTCGTGGCGACGCTCTCGGAGCTTTCGGAGCTGCAGGCGCCCGCCAGGAGGGTGACGATTGCCAGCAGCACTATCAGGGTTCGGGTGGGGGCAGGTGTGGTCTTCATGTTCCTTGTGACGACGCCGGCCCGCTCCAAGGTTCCCGGCTCGTCGGATTCCTCAAACGGCGCCCTCTGCCTACCGCGCCTAGCCGTGATCCACTAGGTATCGTCAGGCAGGCACTGGGAGCCGTGTGAGCGAAAGCGGGGACCTCGATGACCCTCAACACCCGGTCGGTCCGGCGACGAGCGGGCACCCGACGGATCGTCGGTGGCCGGCCACACCCCGGGCGCGGCTCGGTCCCGGCGGCTGTCCTGGTCGTGGTGTTGCTGGCTGGTTGTTCGGGGGGCGAGGACGCCGAGTACTCGGCCGCTGATGCCTCCGGCGCCGAGACGGTGTCGGTTTCGGTGCCGGAACTCTCGGATGTGGCCCGGCAGGGCGGCGAACTGTTCACGGCCAACTGTTCGGAGTGTCACGGCCCCACCGCAGGCGGGTCGTCGCAGGGCCCGCCGCTGGTGCACAAGATATACGAGCCGGGCCACCACGCCGACTTCAGCTTCGTCCGTGCCGTGGAGACGGGATCGCCCCAGCACCACTGGAACTTCGGGGACATGGAGCCGGTGCCGGGCCTGTCACCAGAGGACCTGAACAGGGTCATCTGCTACGTGCGGGAGCTGCAGTACGCCAACGGCATCTTCACCGCTCCGGCCGGGTTGGCCGCGTGCGAGGTTTGAGTCCGGTTTAGGAGGGTGAGTATGAGGGCGAAGGATCGGTGGCGGGCCGAGTTGGAGGCCTGGGTGATTCCCCAGAGGCTGCTCGACGCGGCGGAGGAGTCGCCCTACGGGTGGTCGCCGTGGATATGGGAGCGGATGTCGGCCGCGGCCCGTTCCGTGCCCCCTCCGGTCACGGTCGAGTTGGCGAGGCGCCTTGCCGGGGAGCACGGTTCGGTGCTCGATGTGGGCGCCGGGAGGGGACGGGTCTCGCTGCCCCTGGCGGTATCGGGTCATGGTCTCACCGCGGTGGAGCCCGACGCGGGGATGGCCGACGGTTTCGAGGAGGAGGCGGCCCGGCTCGGCGTCTCCGCCCGGCTGGTGAGGGGACGCTGGCCGGAGGTGGCAGGTCAGGTCCCGCAGGTCGACGTCGTCATGTCGGCCAACGTCGTCTACGACGTGGCCGACATCGGTCCGTTCGTGGCGGCTCTCGACGACACTGCCCGCCGGGGGGTGGTGGTCGAGATGACCGAGCGGCATCCTCGGGTGAACATCGCACCGTTTTTCCGCGCCGTCCACGGCGTCGACCGTCCCGACGGCCCGTCGGTCGACGACCTGGTAGAGGTGATCGTCGAGGAGATCGGTGTCCGTCCCGAAGTGGAGCACTGGGAGCGACCGGCGTTGCTGTGGTTCGAGAACTGGGACGAGATACTCGCCTTCTACGGGAAGAGGGTGACCCTGCCCCTGGCCCGACGTTCGGAACTGCGGCCCCTCCTGGAACCACAGGTCACCGAGGAGGACGGCCGGCTGTACGTAGGGAAGCGCATGGGCCGGCACAGCACCCTCTGGTGGCGCCCGAAACGGTGAAGGACGACGCAAGACCGACCCGATGCATGACCGGTGGTTTCACCCAGTCGCGTGCCTATGGTCCCGAGCGACTCAACTCCCTGGATGGCCGGCCGGTCTGGCCGCCTGCGAGGTGTCTAAGCCCGGTCAAAAGGTGAACGTACCGGACATGGTCGTGGTGCCGTCGACCGAGGCCTCGACGCGGGCGGTCGCATGGTGGGTTTCGGCGTCGATGCGCATCCGGCATCCGGGGTAAACCGGCTTGGAGAAGCGCACCGTGGCGGCGGAGAGGTCCGCCGGATGGGCATTCACAGCCCCGGCGGCGACCCTGGCAGTAATGCCCATCGTGGCCAGCCCGTGCAGGATCGGCCGGTCCAGCCCCATGGCGGCTGCCACGGACGGATCGATGTGAACAGGGTGCTTGTCACCCGTGAGCCGGTAGAGCACGGCCGCCTCGGGGCCTACGTGTGCCGATCCGGTCCAGGTCGGCGCCGGCCTGGAGGCCTCACCGGTGGGAGCGGGCGGATCGCCGCCCCAGCCCCCGACGCCGGGCAGCAGGATCGTGTAGCCGGCTTCGAAACCGGAGGCCACCACGTCGATCTCGACGATGGTCAGCCTGCCCTTGTCGTAGACGGAGCGGACACGGCCGCTCATCCGGGTCGGCGTGGGCCGCAATGGCTCGTTGACCACCAGGCTCTGGCCGACATGGAGTGACCGGGTGGGATCGTAGGCGCCGAGGCGGCCGGCTGCCTCCACCGCCCATAGGCCGAGAGAGCAGGCATACGTCGGTAGGACTCGCAGAGCTCGCTCGTAGACCAGGTCGAGTTGCGAGGCGGAGGCACCGACGGCGAGGGCGTAAAGGATGGCGTCGTCGGCTGAGAAGTCGACGGTACGCGTGCCGAGCTCGCAGCCGGCCAGATCCTTCAGCTTCATGCCCTCTGCTCGTTCCTGATCGAAGCCCGGCGGGCCTCGAGGGCCGCTCGGCGGGACGGGGAGACCAATCTAGCCTCTCGCTCCGCCTGCCACTGGGCGGGGTCGAATCCGGCATGGCTGTCCAGGGAAGCGAGTACGGCCTTGGTGGCCGCCGTGGTATCCCGGTCCGCGGAGACCGCCTGCACGAGGCGCACGGCGGTCTTGACCGCGGCGCCCGGCTGAACCACTATGGACGAGCCGCGTGGCAGCTCCCGGCCCGCCAACTCCTGCTGGAGAACCATGAGACGGCGCACCACCGCCGAGCCGAGTCGGGAATGCAGGCGGGCCATCGACACCGGGTTGTACAGGATTCCCAACCGGGTCGAGGGCAGGCCGATGCGCGCTTCTTCCGAGACCACGACCGCATCGCAGGCCCACGCCAGGTCGACTGCCCCCCCGTAGCAGGCTCCCTCGACGGCAGCCACCACCGGCAGCGGGCTATGGGTGATTCGGCCGCAGAGGCGTTCGAGTTCGTCATCGAACCCGATGTCCTCGAGTGATCCGGTGAACGCGGCGAGGTCCGCTCCGGCACTGAAGTGTCTGGATCCCCCGGTGATGACCACCCCGCTGACATCGGCGCCGGCGAGCCCGGTCGCATCGGACTCGTGCGCTTCGGCCGCATCGAGTCCTGCTTCGAGTCCGCGGATCGTGCGGCACAGCAGAGCGTTGGCACGATCCGGACGGTTGATCTCCACGACGAGAGCGGCGCCTTCGACCCGGCGGGTTACGTCGGTCATCGTGCCGGGATGCGGGGCGACAGCCGGGCGAAGAGCCGGAGGTCCAGCTCGGCTTCGAGTTGCTCGGCGAGGGACAGCAGGTGGAGGTCGGCACCGTGCCTTCCGACCAGTTGGATGGAGACCGGTAGGCCGTCCACGAAACCCACCGGGAGGACTATGGCGGGATGCCCGGAGACGTTGAAGGGAGCCGCGAACGGGAATGGGCCCCAGAGCCGTCCCACCCGCCGACCGGCCACGGTCTTCGGCCGGCATCCGAGCTCGAAGGCGGGGGTGGCGGTGCCCGGAGTGGCGATCACGTCGTAGTCGCGGAAGTACCGGTCCACCCGGGCCCGGTACTGCACGAGGGCCGAGCGGGCCTCGCGGAGGGTCTCCGGGTCGAGCCGCTCGGCCGCTCTCAGGGACCGCTCCTGGTAACTCGTCAGCCGGTGGGGACCGCCGAGCAGGTGGCCCCGGCGCTCGCCCTCCTCGGCCAGCACCAGCGGCCCGAATACCTCCTCCCATCCGCCGAGGTCCAGTTCCACCGGGCTGACGTGGTGCCCGCTGGCGGCGAGCTTCTCCACCGCCGACGCGGCGGCGGTGCCGAGGCCGGGGTCGACCGGACGGCCCTCCGGGTCGGCGCACCACGCGACGCGGTGCGGGCGCGTCCCGGCCGGCATACCCGGGGTTGCGATGTCGTCTGCGGAGAGCACGGAATGCATGTACCGGGCGTCGGCCACGCATCGGGCTAGCGGCCCGGCGGAGATGAACGGGCTGAACGCCTGGAAGCCGCCGGCGTCGTCAACGGCTCCGTAGGTGGGCTTCATGCCGACGAGGCCGCAGAACGCCGCCGGGATGCGGATCGAGCCGCCGCCGTCGGAACCGAGCCCGAGGGTGCAGGTCCCCGCTGCGACCGAGGCTGCGGCGCCGCCGCTGGACCCTCCCGCGGTGCGGCCGGGGTCGAAGGGGTTGGCGGTATCGGGACCGAGCAGGTTGTCGGTGGTGGCCGACTGGCAGAACTCCGGGACGTTGGTCTTGCCGACGAACACGGCTCCGGCCCTGCGGAGGCGGCGCACGGCGCCGGAGTCGTGGCGGGCCACGTCGCCGGCATGGGCCAGCGAACCGAGCGTGGTGACGTGGCCCTCGACGTGGAATGCGTCCTTGATCGAGACCGGGACGCCGGCGAGAGGGCCCGGATGGCCGTTCCGGTAGGCGGCTTCGGCCGCCGCGGCCTGGCGCCGGGCCAGTCCGGGGGTGGCCAGGACGAAGGCATGGAGGATCGGATCGGTCTCGGCGATACGGACCTGCGCCATCTCCGCAACCTCGACGGGCGAGAGCGAGCCGTCGCGGTAGGCCTCGACGAGCCGCTGCACGGGCCACCAGAGGGGACCGTCATCCACGGGCGGACACGCCTCCCGAGACGGTGAACACCTCGCCCGTCACGTAGCTCGCCTCGTCCGAGGCCAGGAACGAGACCATGCTCGCCACGTCGTCGGGGCGTCCCACGCGGTCCAGGAACGCCTTCTCGGACAGGTAACGGTCGAAGAACTCCTCGGGGTAGATCCTGCGGAGGAAGTCGTTGTGGATGAGGCCCGGGGCGACAGCGTTGACCCGCACCCCGTGGACCCCGTTCTCGGCCGCGGCGACCCGGGTGAGGGCCAGGACGCCGGCCTTGGCGGCGGAGTAGGCCGCGCCGTGATCGGCCGACATCTCCCAAGCCGCGATCGAAGAGATGTTGATGATCGAGCCTCGGCCCTTGGCGATCATGGTGGGGAGCGCATAGCGCATGCACACGAACGTGCCGGTGAGATTCACGTCGAGGCACCGCTGCCAGGTCTCCAGAGACATCTCGGCCACCGGCTCGATCTTCGACCATCCCGCGTTGTTGACCAGCACGTCGAGGCGATCCCTGCGGGCCACCACGTCGTCGATGACGGCGCCGGCCTGCGCGTGGTCGGTCACGTCGAGGGGGTAGGAGAGGACCTCCCGTCCAAACTCGGCGGACAGGGTCCGGGCGAAGGCGCGGCACCGGCGCTCGTGGGCGTCGGTCACCACCACGTCGAGGCCGTCCGAGGCGAGCCGGCGCGCCACCGCCGCCCCGATGCCGGCTCCCGCGGCTGCGGTTACCAATGCCACCGGCCGGTCGTTATCCATCAGCTGCCTCCTGCTGCTTCGACGGCGGGGATCACCGTGCCGGACAGGTGGTCGAGACGCTGCTGCCGCCCGCCCGACAGGAGGGCGAAGGTGATGCGGTCGATGCCGAGCCGCCACAGCTGTCGGAGCCGGTCGACACAGGTGTCCAGGTCGCCGGCCAGCGCCACCGACCGGGCGAAGTCGTCAGACACGATCCGGCGGTGCCGTGCCTGCAGCGAGAGGTGATCGACGAGTTCGTAGGCGCCGGCGGCCCGGGCGAACTCGGGACGGAACCTCTCCCAGGCCGGTGGCATGTGCTTCCACGGGTGGAAGGTGGCTGCCTGGCTGGTGGCCCAGGCCCGGATGTCCGCGATGGCCGCCGCCTCGTCGTCACCCACCGACATGGTGACGAACAGGTCGATCGTCAGCTCCTTGCGATCACGTCCGGCGCTCGCCATGCCCTCGTGTATGAAGTCGAGTTGCCACGAGCAGAACTCGGGGTCGGCGGCGCCCATCAGCACGACACCGTCGCAGGTCTCGCCGGCGAGGCGCAGCATGGCCGGCTGCGACGCGGCGAGATAGATGGGGATCTGGCGGGTGGCGGCCGCCAGGCGGACCCGGGTACCGGAGAGCTCGCACTCCTCGCCGGTGAACAACCGGCGGAACCCGTCGATCCCGGCGCGCAGGTCGCCCAGCTTCGACGGCCTGCCCCCGGCGCCCAGTACTGCTGACCAGCCCGCGCCGAGGCCGAGCACGGCCCGGCCGGCTGACAGCTCGTCGAGGGCGACCGTGGCGTTGGCGGTGACGGTGGGGTGCCGGGTCACGAGGTTGGTGACACCCGCTCCGATGAGCACTCGCTTGGTGGACAGCGCGGCCAGGTTCATGGCCGCGTACACGTCTTTCAGCCCGAGTTGGAAGTCGATGTACCAGATGGCGTCGAAGCCGCGCTCGTCGATGGCCCGGGCCAGCCCGGACGTGTGGCGCAGGGGCTCCCGGGAGCTCACTCCCAGCGAGATCCCGTAGCTGCGGCTCATCGGGCACCCCCTCGGTCCAAGAGCCGTGCGAGCAACCGGCCGTAGGCTTCGGGCCGGTCGACCGAGAGCAGGTGACCGGCGCCGGAGATCTCGTGGAAGCGGCTGTGGGGCACGGCATCGGCGATGATATCCGATGCCCGGCGGGGACAGAAGACATCGCGGTCCGCCCCGACGATGTCGAGGGGCGCCGTGATCTCCGACAGCAGCGTATTGAGAGGTTCGGCCCGGATCCCGATCATGGCCCTGGCCGCGTTGATGTAGCCGCGGCCGTCCCCGACTGCGGCCATCCGGTGAGCAGCGAGGGAGTCGAGGTCAGCCTCGGTGACGACCTGGAGCGCGGTGTCGTCGCGCAGCCCGGCGGCGAAGCCGGAATTGTCCCCGGATTCGAGCTGGGCGATGCGGCCGGCGAAGAACCCGGCTGCGGCCCTCCCGACGACCGATGAGGTGGCGACCACCACGAGGTGGCGGATCAGGTCCGGTGCGGCGGTAGCGGCCTTCAGACCGATAGTGCCGCCGAGCGAGTAGCCGACGACCGCGGCAGGACCGCTGACGGTGGTCAGGAACATGATCAGGTCGTCGCTCAACTGTGACAGCGTGCCCGAACCCTGGCCGGCGGTCGTCCGGCCGTGGCCCCGGAGGTCGACGGCGTAGGTGGTGAACGAGCCCAGATGGGCGGCGACCGAGTCCCATGAGCGGTGGTCCTCTGCCAGTCCGTGGAGGAGCACGACGGCCGGGCCTGAGCCGCGCCGGCTGTAGTTGGCCACGATGTCGTTCAGCTCGACAGCCGTCATCGGTCGATGCCTCTACGGTCCCGAACCGGGTTCGCGGGGGTGCGGCTCCCGGCCCCGGGGACACGGCTGAGCAGATCGCGCCGTAGCTCAGGCTTCCGGATCTTGCCCGCGGCCGTGCGGGGGAAGCGGTCGACCAGCTCCAGACGCTCGGGCCAGTACCTGCGGGACAGGCCGTGCTCCGCGCAGAATGCCACGATCTGGTCGAGGTCCAGGGGGGCGGTGGCCTGCACGACGGCGCAGATACGCTCGCCGAGACGCTCATCCGGCCAGCCGATCACGGCAACCCCGGCCACATCGGGGTGGGCGGCGATGATGTTCTCGGTCGCGACGGGCGAGATGTTGACCGCGCCGCGGATGATCAGGTCCTTGACCCGCCCGGTGATCGATACGTACCGGTCGGCTTCGATGCGGGCCAGATCGCCGGTACGGAAGAACCCGTCACCGACCAGGTGCTCGGCGTACAGCTCGGGCTGGCCGAAGTAGCCGTTGAACACGCCCGGTCCGCGCATGGCCAACTCGCCGGCGCCGGACGCCTTGAGCCGCATCTCGGCGTCGAGGACTCTTAGCTCCAGGCCGGGCAGCCCGATACCGACGGTGGTCTCGACCTGGTGGTAGGTGGAGCTGTCCACGCAGGTGGTCAGACCGCCCTCGGTCATGCCCCAGAGCGGCGTCACGAACGTGTTCGGGAACTCGCTGCGGCACCGCCGGATCAGCGCCGGCGGTACCTGGGCGCCCCCGCACAGGAAGCTCCGGAGCGAAGCCAGCTTGGGCTCGGCGCCGCGCCACTGGGCATTGGCCAGGTCGAGCAGGAACGGCGTCGCCGCGGCGGTGAACGCGGCGCGGTGACGTGACACCAACTCGAGGGCGGTCGTAGCGTCCCACCGGTCCTGGAGGATGAGCGGCGCGCCCAAGAACATCGACAGCCGGGCGCCGTGGATGGCGCCGACGCTGTGGCCGAGGGGCGACGGCATGAAGACGGGTGTACGGGAGCCGAGGTCGAACCGCTGCGCGAACTGGCGGTTCAGCGTCGCCAGGGAGTCCTCGCTGTGGCTCACGGCCTTCGGCGGCCCGGTGGTGCTCGAGGTGAACATGAGGTGGGCGGTGGCCTCGGGGACATGGTCGGTCCCCTTCGGGCCGCTACCGGTGCTCTGCACGTAGAGGGAGGTGCGATCGGCCAGGCCCACGGCCACGCCACCGGTCCGGGCGGCGGCCTCCCGGATGGCCTCGACCGGCGACGCTCGACGGTGGTGGCTCACGGAAATGGCGAGCGCGGGTTTGACCAGCTCGAAGATGTGTCGCACGTGGTCCGCCTCGGTGGTCACGGGCGGTGTTGCCGGGACGTGGCCGGCCCGTAGCACGGCCAGGAACATCACCAGCCAGGAGGTGGTGTTGGGCAGATGAACCACCACGACCCGCCTCGCGTCGCCGACAGCCGTCCGGATCTGCTCGGCCGCCTCGCCCGCCGCGTTCCAGAGGTCGGCCCGTGACAGGGTGTCACTGCCGCTGATCACGGCCAGGTCGTCGGGGCCGGAGGCGACGTGGGACTCGAAGCGGTCCACCAGCCGCCGGCCGGTCCACCACCCGGCATGGCGGTAACCGGCCGCGGTGTCGCCCACCAGTCCCTCCGAGGCAGCCGACATCATGCTGTCGATACCCATGACCGCGCTACTCGAGAAAGGCGGAATCGCGGCATGACCGACACGGTAGCCAACACCGCGAAATCGATCCCGTCGGAGACCTGTTGATCACGGCTCGAGATCCGGCGGATTGCGGCGCAGTGCCATGATGTCTTGCTGAAGGAGCACTCCTACACTCGTCGGGTGATCCGGAGAGTGCTGGTCGTGCTGCTTCTGGTGGGACTGCTCCCGGCTGTCGGGGCAGAGGCCCACCACACGCCGGGGTTCGATTTCGAGGGTGCGGGATGGGGCCACGGTGTGGGCATGGGCCAGTGGGGCGCTTTGGGGCAGGCCCTCGCCGACCCGGCCAAGCCGGGTGAGGACATCGCCGCCTACTACTTCCCCGGCTCCACACCGGCGACGATGCGGGACCTCGCCCTGCCCAACGACCTGCTGTACACGCTCGACAACCCGCTGTGGATCAATCTGGGCTCCCAGATCACGCTGCTGGAGTTCACCGCCGTGGGAGGTCCCCTGGATCTGTGCCTGGCGGACGACGGCGCGGGTCCGTGCCCGAAGCCACAGCACCCGTAGTCGGGGGAGCGGTGGGAGTTCCGCCGCATCGCCCGCGGCCAGTGCGGCTTCTTCCACGGTGGCGCGCTCCAGGGAACGGCCGGTAGCTGCCGGGCGTCCATCTCGTGGCCCGACGCGGCCGGGGTGCGGCTCCGTCACGGTGAGAGCAGGGCCAAGCTGTGCGCATCCCGCACCAACGAGGTCTGCGAGTACCGGCACGGGGAGCTGAAGATACGGGACGACCCCGTGGAGGTGGGGTTCCACGTGGTCCTGGCGATCGGGCTCGAGGACTACCTCCGCGGCGTTGCCGAGGTGCTGGACCATTGGTCGGCGCCGGGGGTGAACGAGGCCCAGGCCGTGACGTCCCGCTCCTACGCGGCCTACAAGTTCTTCCTGTGGGAGACCGGGCCGCGCCCCGCCGACCCCGACGAGGATCCGGGAATCAACGCCGCCCGCAAGGACAGCTGCTGGTGCCATCTCTACGACAGCTGGCGGGACATCAACTACATAGGCTGGGCCAAGGAGACCCGCTCGAACGGGCAGCCCTGGCTCGACGGTGTGGTGAGCACCAGGGACCGGGTGCTCACCTACTTCGGCGCCGGCTGGGAGAGGTACACGAAGGCGGGGATCGTCCAGACGTTCTTCTCCGCCTCATCCGGCGGGATCACCCGCACCAACGTGTACGGGTTCTTCACCGAGTGGGACGGCAGGACGCCGGGAACGGAGTGGCCCTACCTGAGACCGGTCGCGGACCCGTGGGACGTGGACCCGGCCGTAGGCAACCCGAACGCGTCATGGGAGGAGCGGGTGAGCGCCGCCTCTCTGGCCACCTGGCTGGGATGGGACGACGTCACCGAGGCGGTCCTGGTCGACCGGGAGTCCCTGTCCTCCCCGGCGCGGGTCCTGTTCCGGGGTGTCCGCGGCGGCGACCCTGTGTCGGTAACGGTCGCCGGGGCCGACTTCCGGACCAAGCTGGGCCTCAAGTCCTCCAACATCACGGCCATCGACGGCGTGGCCCCTCCGCCGGCCGACGACCCTGAGGAACCTGGACAACCCGCCGGGTCGGGCAGCTTCGAAGACGATGACGGCAGTGTCTTCGAGGCTTCGATCGACCGGTTGGCGGAGGCGGGCGTCCTGGACGGCACCGAGTGCGGCGCGCGGCTCTTCTGCCCCGGGCTGCCCCTCCAGCGCTCGACCATGGCGGTGTGGATGGTCCGGGTCCTCGACCCGGGTTTCGAGCCTTCCAATGCCGTGACGCGGTTCGAAGATGTGGATCCCGGTGAATGGTGGGCGGGCTATGTGGAGCGTCTCGCCGAACTCGAGGTGACCAAGGGATGCGGCGCCGATCCGCCGCGGTTCTGCCCGGACTCGGCCGTCTCTCGGGGCCAGATGGCCACGTTCCTGGTGAGGGCGTTCGAACTGGAACGCGCCGGGTCGGCCGGTTTCACGGATACCGGGGGCTCCCACGAGGCCGACATTGATGCCCTGGCCGCGGCCGACATCACCGCGGGGTGCTCCACCGATCCGCTGCGGTTCTGCCCCGACCGGCCCGTGTCCCGGGCCGAGATGGCCACCTTCGTGGTGCGGGCTCTCGACCAACTATTCGATCCGGTGGCCAGTGGTTAGTGGCCGGTGATCGGTGTTGGTTCGGATCGTCCGGCTGCCGGCTTGGGGTTTCCGTCAGGTCAGTCGGACTCTGTGATCGTAACCGAGTTGATGGTGACAGGGGTGAGCGGGCGGTCGTTGCGGGCGGTCGGCACCCTCTGCATGGCGTCCACCACGTCCAGGCCGTCGGTCACCTTGCCGAACAGCGAGTAGTGGGGTGGCAGGCGGGTGCCGTCGGAGCCACTGATGATGAAGAACTGGCTGCCGTTGGTGTCGGGCCCCGCGTTGGCCATGGCCAGCGAACCCAGCTCGTAGCTGCCGGGCTGCGGCAGTTCGTCGGCGAAGCGGTAGCCGGGGCCGCCCCGACCCGAGCCGGTGGGGTCGCCGCCCTGGCAGACGAAGCCCTCGATGATTCTGTGGAAGATCACGCCTTCGTAGTAGTGGTAGCGGGCCAGCACCACGAAGTTGTTCACCGTAAGGGGGGCGGCGGCGGCATCGAGGGCGATGGTGATCGACCCCATCGACGTGTCCATCACCGCGGTGTAGGACTTGGCGGGGTCGATGCACATCGGGGGCGGCTTCGGGAACTGGCGGCGGGCGGGGCTGGACCCGTCGGCCGCGGGGCATGGTACGTCGGTCACTTGGACTCCTCGAGTGTCGGTGGCTGGGGCGTAGGGACCGGGTAACCCTAACCGTGCTGATCGCTGGCCCGGCCCGCCGGCCATGGCGTTGGGCATTGTGCGAGCGGGGGTCTATGGTGCCTGGTCGGATGAGCACGAGGAACCTGATGAGCACCGACCAGTTGAACCATTACAAGAGCAAGCTCGCCTTCGAGATGGACTCGTGGGACGTCCACGAGGCGCTGGGCAACGGCGAGCCGTTGGTCGTGGTCGACGGCCGCTCCGCCGAGGCCTACGTCCGGGAGCACATACCGGGCGCGATGAACCTGCCGCACCGGGGTATCGACGCCGAGTCGACGGCCTCGCTGGACCGGTCACGGACCTACGTCTGCTATTGCGACGGGATCGGTTGCAACGCCTCCACCAAGACCGCGCTGAAGCTGCTCATGCTGGGCTTCGAGGTACGGGAACTGATCGGCGGTCTCGACTGGTGGAAGCGAGACGGCTACCCCACCGAGGGCGACAACGCCCAGTCGGGCCGCAAAGTCGTCTGCGGCTGCTGAGGCCGGGCACCGGAGGAGTCCGGGATGGCGCTCGAGATGCGCGCCCGTTGCGAGCGCTGCGACGCCCCGCTTGCCGGAGATGCAGCGGCGCTCATCTGCTCGTACGAGTGCACCTTCTGTCCCAAATGTGCCGGCGGGATGAGCCACGTCTGCCCGAACTGCGGGGGTGAACTGGTCCCGCGGCCTCGCCGGGCGGTCTAGCGCCGCTCTGCGGTCGATGGTTGACATCGGCGCAGACCCCTCGTACGGTGCCTGGCGTGGCGTCCGTCATAAGCCACGCGGGGGAGAACCGTTGCCGTTCAAGCTTTCCAACTCTCTGAAGGGCAGCGCTACCGGTATCGCTCAGGCCATCCGCGAGTACGAGAGACGCTGGACGACCAGGCGCGACAAGCGGGACGAGGCGAGCGCCTACAAGGAGATCAGCAATCTCTACTACGACTTGGCCACGGACTTCTACGAGTTCGGATGGGGTAGGTCGTTCCATTTCGCCCCTCGTGTCCGCGGGGAGAGCTTCAAGGCCTCGCTCGTCCGCCACGAGCACTTCCTGGCCCACAAGCTCGAGCTAGCGCCCGGGATGGTCGTGGCCGACCTCGGCTGCGGCGTCGGGGGACCGCTGCTGGAGATCGCCCGGTTCTCCGGCGCCCGGATCGTAGGCGTGAACAGCAACGCCTACCAGCTCGAACACGCCCGGAAGTACGCGGAGGAGGCGGATCTGACGCACCTGGCCGAGTTCATGCACTGCGACTTTCATCACGTGGACGCTCCGGACGGCTCCTTCGACGCGGTCTACTCCATTGAGGCGACCTGCCACGCACCGGACAAGGTCGGCATCTACGGCGAGGTGTTCCGCTTGCTGAAGCCGGGGGCGTGCTTCGCCGCTTACGAGTACTGCATGACCGAACGTTTCGACGCTGAAGATCCCCACCATCTCAAGGTCAAGGCGGACCTTCAGCTGGGAGGCGGCCTGCTCTTGATCGACGAAGAGCAAACGGTCAACGACGCGCTCCGGACGGTGGGGTTCGAGGTACTGGAGACAAGGGATCTCTCGGCTCAGTCCGGTCCTTCGATCCCCTGGTACCAACCGCTGGCCGGTTCGGGGTTCTCCCTGGCGAGTTTCCGGAGTTCGAGGATCGGACGCTCGGTCACCCATAAAACGCTCAGGCTGCTCGAGGCCCTCCGCATCGCGCCGAGGGGATCCGTTCGGGTGGCGGAGACTCTGAACCTCTGCGCGATGGCCATGGTCGAGGCGGGCCGGCTCGGCATCTTCACGCCGATGTACTTCATCCACGCTCGCAAACCGGAATAGGACCGCGCGACCGTAACGAGTGCATGACGGGGCTGTGCCTTTCGCCGTCTGCCCAACTAGCTTTGTGGCATGGTGTCCGAGGTTGATAGGGGCCTTCCGGCCGGCGCGGAGTTGGTGATCATCGGCGCCGGGATAGTGGGTGCGTCCACGGCGTTCTGGGCTGCCCGGGCCGGGCTGTCGCCGGTGGTGCTGGAAGCCCGGCCGGTTGCCGCCTCGCTCACCACCCCGGCTTCCACCGGTGCCTTCCGGCTGCAGTTCGACAACCGGGAGGAGACCGAGTTGGTGCGCGAGACGGTCGACCTGATCCTGAACTTCGCCGAGATCACCGGCCAGGACGGGGCGGGGCTGGCGGTCAGGCAGCCGGGGTACCTCTGGGCGACCACATCCCCGGACAAGGCTGCGATGCAGCGCCGGCTGGTGGCCCGCCAGCACTCCTGGGGGCAGACCGACATCGAGATCCTGACCGGGGACGAGGCCCGGCGCAGGTTCCCCTACCTGAGCCCTGAAGTGGTCAGCGCCCGCTACCGCGCGGACGACGGCTTTGCCGACCCGAGGGAGCTGACCCTGGGGCTGCTACGGGCGTCGGGCGCCCCCCTCCACGTCTCGTGCCGGGTGGTATCGCTCCGGGAACTCCCCTCGGGAGGCTTCGACGTGGGTACGGAGAGCGGCCACATCCGGGCCGAGCAGGTGGTGATCGCCGCCGGGCCCTTCACCGCCCAGCTGGCCGGCCTCCTCGGGGTGGAGTTGCCGCTGGAGGTCAAGCCCCGCCACAAGGTGGTGGTGCCCGACCTGGCGCGGGTCCCGCCTGACGCTCCCATGACCATCGATGACGACACCGGCACCCACTGGCGCCCCTCCCTGGCCGGCGCCGCGATCCTGGACGCCGCGCCCCGAGGGCCGGGCAGGGAGCCCGTTGAGGACGTCCCTCCCAGCTCCGCCATGGCGTTCCGGGTGCTGGATCCCTCCAGCCCGGACGCCGCCGCCCGGATCAGCCCCTTCTGGGGCGAGGCCTGGACGGCGGGAGAGCTCTCCTGGATGGTCCACTCCGGGCAGTACGTGATGAGCCCGGACCATCGCCCCCTGATCGGGCAGGCATCCATCGATGGACTGTGGGTCAACACCGGATACTCGGGCCACGGCATCATGTGCTCCCCGGCGGGAGGCCGCATCCTGGCCGACCTGATCACCGGCCGGCTGGAGGATTCACCCTTCGCCCTCGACCGGACCTTCGTGAAGAGAAGCCTGGACCAGATCTAGGTCATTAGTTGGTAGTGGTCCGTCGGGATCGGACCGGTTCAGGCGAGTTCGTCCAATAGCCGGATGACGAGTTGCTCGTCGTAGGGCTCGGGTTCGGTCAGGCGGTTGCCGAACCTGTCGAGGAGCATGAAGTCGGACGTGCTGTTCATCCCGTAGTACTCCCAGGCGTCGCGCGACTCGCTCCAGAGCGCCGTGAACGTGACTCCCTTTTCGACCACGAATTCCTGCGCGATCTCGAGGGTGCCGACACCGCCGATCCCGATGACGGTGAGTCGGTTGGAGTTCTGCCGAGCGAACTGCTCGATGCCCGGGGCTTCCTCCCGGCACGTCTCTCAGAAGGGGGACCAGAACCAGAACATCAGGGGCTTCTCACCCTTGACGACCGATCGCAGGCTGACCAGCTCTCCGGTGGCGGCGTCGAACATCTCGATGTCGGGCACGTCATCGGAGATAGCGGTGGCGGGGGGTGGCGCGGTGGTGGTAGTCGCCGGTATCGCGGTAGTCGTGACGAGCACTTCGGTGGTCGTGGTGGTCTCGGCCGGCACGGTCGTGGTGGTGGATGTGGCGGCGGACGTGGTGGTTGTCTCGGGTGGCGCGGTCGTGGTGGTGGAGGGTTCGGTGGTGGCAGCCGTCTCCTCGGAGGCCTCGGTGGTCGCGGTGGATGTGGTGGCCGCCGCTGTAGTCGTTGTCGGTTGCGGCTCGGTCGTTCCGGTGGTCGTAGCGGGCGCTTCCGATGTAGTCGCCACGGTCGCCGCCGTATCCGCAAGGGTGGTGGTCGGCTCTTCCGGAGCCGGGCTGGTGGCGGCGGCCGCGCCCGCATCCGGGGGTGCCGGAGTGGTGGCAGGACCGGTGGTGTCTCCACCGCAGGAGAGGAGCGCGCCGGCCAGCAGCGCCATAACTAAGACCGAAGGGATCAGCCGCAAGTCCGCTCCGGGTACCTGGAGAGTGAGTGCCGCGCCAGGATACCCGGCCGGTAACGCTAGGTTTCGAGGACGTGGGAATCGAGCATCGACATGGTCGAGCGCCGGTCGGCAACGATCTGGAGGATCGAGATGAGGGAAGCGATACGGGTTCCGGGCCTGCCCCGGGTGGTCAGGGTGATGTTGGTAGCGATCATCGTGGCGGCGTTGGTCGGCGCAGCCGTACTCCTGCCTGCGGTGCGAGCAGGAGAGGGGGAAGGGACGGTCACGACCATGCCCGGCGAGGCCGAGTCGGCAGAGCCGAAACTGACAGAACTGGCGGTGGAGGGCGTCGGCTCGCGCAGCGTCAGCTACGACGGCGCCATCGGCCGGTTCACGGTGAGCGTCCTTCGTGACTCGCTCATCACCGCAGTGTCCGACGGGAACAAGTCGGTCCAGGCCATAGCCGACGCGGTCGCCGAGAACTGCACGAAGACGGAGCCCGAGACGGCGGATCACACCGCGCCTCCGACCTGCATCTCCCCGAACGGCCTGCAGACGGTGGGCATCCGTATCGAGGAGGAGTTCGATTGGACCGAACAGGGCCGGGTCTCTCGCGGCTTCCGCTACGAGAACCGGTTGTCGATCGCCATCCGCGGCACCGGGTTCGCCGGCGGGCTGGTCGACATGGTGATCAATAGCGGGGGAGACAACGTCCGTTTCGACGGGTTGGACTTCACCGTTTCCCGCCGCGCCGAGTTCGAGCGCCTGGCCCTGCTCGATGCCATCGACGATGCCCAGGCGACGGCCCAGGCCATCGTCGCGCACATGGGGTACGAGATCGTGCGGATCGTCAGGATCACCCCCGGGACCGCATTCGATCCGTACCTGGTTCAGAGGCTCTCCGGCGACGATGCGGCGGTTGCGGAGTCGGCGTCCGTGCCCACGCCCGTGTTCGGTGGCAGCGAGGTGGTCACGTCCCGGGTGTCGATGCTCTTCGAGCTAAGACCCAAGACGTAGCCGCCGGCCGGCGGCGGGCCGGGCTACTCCCGGATCACGGTGCGGGCCTGCTCCCGCACGTAGGAGCGCATGTACCAGGGGCCGCCGCTGCCCGCTCCCGAGGTGCCCGAACCCTTCCAGCCGCCGAAGGGCTGGATGTCGGGCCACGCCCCGGTGGTGGATCCGGCCCGGCGGTTGGCGTAGACCACCCCGGCCTGGATGCGCTCGAAGAACCGGTCGACCTCCCCGTCCGTGCCGGCGAAGACCCCGGCCGTGAGCCCGAAGATGGTGTCGTTGGCCTTGTCGATCCCCTCGTCCAGGGAATCCACGGGAGTCACCGCCACGAAGGGGACGAACAGCTCCTTCTCCCAGATCCAGGTGTCCTCCGGAGCGGTCACGACGGTGGGCTGGACGAAGTTCCCCCGCTCCAGGTCACCGTCCGTGACGACCTCGCCCCCGGAGATGATCTCGCCCCCGGCCTCCTTCACGGCCTCCACCGCCGCCCGGAAGCGGCCCACCGCATCCCGATCGATGACGGGTCCCACGAAGGTGTCGCGTTGGCGCGGGTCGCCGACCCCGAGTTCGCCGGTCTTGTCGGCCAGCAGGTTGACGAACTCCTGGTAGGCGGGCCTTTCCACGTAGACACGGGAGTTGGCCGAGCACTTCTGCCCCGACAGGCCGAAGGCGGCCCTCATCACCCCCTCGGCGGCCAGATCGAGGTCGGCGCTGGCCGTGACCACCGCCGGGTTCTTCCCGCCCATCTCGCACACCACCGGCTTGGGGCGGCCGGCCGCAACCGTCCGGTAGAGGTACATGCCGACGTCGTAGGAGCCGGTGAAGGTGACCCCGTCCACGTGGTCATGATGGGCGAGCCGGTCGCCGGCATCGTCACCGCCTGTTACGACCTGCAGGGCGCCGGCGGGCAGTCCGGCCCGGAAGTAGATATCGGCCAGCAGGAGCGATCCCAGGGCGCCGGTGTTGGAGGGCTTGAGGACCACGGTGTTGCCGGTCAGGAGCGCCGCCGACGTGGGGCTGGCCACCAGCGCCATCGGGAAGTTGAAGGGGGAGATGATCGCCCACACTCCCCAGGGACGCAGCACCGAATGGTTGGTGTCCCCCACCCCGTAGGCGCCCATGGCCGTCTCCATACCCCCGGCTTCGTCCAGGCGGTCGCAGTAGTAGCTTGCGAAGGCCACCGCCTCGGAGACGTCTCCCAGCGCCTCGAGCCGGTTCTTCCCGATCTCCAGGCTCAGGAAGCCGGCCAGGACGGGGGTCTCCTCGTCCATGAGGTCGGCCGCCCGCCTGATGATGGCCACCCGCTCCTGCCACGGGGTCCCCTCCCACTCGGGCTGGAAGGCGCGGGCCGCCGCCACGGCATCGTCCACATCGTCGTCGGAGGCCTGGGAATAGACACCCACCACCAGCTCGGAATCGATCGGAGAACGTTCCGTGTAGGTCTCGTCGGTGTAGCGCTTCTCACCGTTTATCAGCAGCGGGTGCGTCTGCCCGATCTGCTCGGTGGCGGCGGCGAGACCCTCCTCGTAGGCTTGATGGAGTGCCGGGTCGTCGGCCGACATCGTGGCATAGGTGATCTTTCCCATAGTGTATTTTCCTTTGAGCAAATAGCTGGAAGGGGAACCCCGGAAATCTAGCATGAGCCGCCTCGATCCCGATCCCGCCCGATGACGTTCGCCCACCGCGTGCACGTGGTCGACTCCCACACCGCCGGGGAGCCCACCCGGGTGGTGGTAGGAGGCTTCCCGGAACTGGCCGGAAGCACCCTGGCGGAGAAGGAGGCGGACCTCCTCGCCAACCATGCCGACCTGATGAGGCTCCTGGTCGGTGAGCCGCGCGGCCATGCGCCCTGGCACGCGGTCCTGCCTCTGGCGCCGCTCCATGCCGGCGCGGATCTCTCCGTCCTGATCGTCTCCGCCCTCGGATCGCTCACCATGTGCGGGCACGCCCTGATCGGGACGGTCACCACCCTCCTGGAGACCGAGCGGATCCCGGCCCGGGAACCGGTGACCGGAGTGGTAGTAGAGACCTTGAGCGGCCTGGTCAGGGCCGAGGCGCGGGTTGACGGCGGGAAGGTCCACTCGGTCAAGTTCCGGGGGGTGCCGTCCTGGGTGGCTGTCACCGGGTTGGAGGTGGAGGTCGGCGGGCAGGCCTTCGAGGTGGACATCGGGTTCGGTGGGATCTGGTTCGCCCTGGTGCGGGTGGAGCAGACCGGCATGCCGATAGCGGTGGAATCGGTGCCCGGCCTCGTGGCCCTCAGCCATCGGATCCGGCTGGAAGTCAACCGGATGCTCCGCGAGCGAACCGGCTGGCCGCCCGGAACGCCCGGACGGGTCGACCAGCTGCTCTACGTCGGGCCGCCCTCGAGCCCGGAGGCGGACGGGCAGAACTTGGCCACCTCTACGGGCCTGGGTTTCGACCGCTCCCCGTGCGGCACCGGATGCTGCGCCCGCATGGCCTGGCACTTCGGGCGGGGGGAGATGGCGGTGGGGGACACCTTCGTCCACGAGAGCGTCCTCAACACCATGTTCACCGGCACCATCGAGGCCGAGACGGAGGTCGCCGGACGCCGGGCGATCGTCCCCACCATCACCGGTTCCGCCTACCTGACCGGCTTCAACGAACTGGTCCTGGACACCGACGACCCCCTAGGCCCCGGCCTCTTCCTCCCCGCCGCCGGCGGATGACGCTCTGAGGGCCGCCCGTCCGATCAGATGACCGCGGTCTCCGGGAGGACACGCCCCGTCTCGAAGCGGGCCATGTCGAAGGGGGACAGGTCGAAGGTCGGTTCCGAACCGAGGACCAGCTCCGCAAGGTGCTCTCCCACCACCGGTCCCTGCTGGAATCCGTGGCCGCTGAACCCGGTGGCGTAGTGCAGCCGGTCTATCCCCGGAGCAGTGCCGATGATGGCGTTGTTGTCGGGGGTCACGGCGTAGTACCCCCACCAGCTGTGGGTCACCTCCATCTCGGCCACGGCCGGCGCCCGGTTGATGACGGCCGGCGCCAGGTCCTCGATCGTCTGCGCCCGCCCGCCCATCGCCAGCCCCTCCGCCTCCCTGTGGAAGTAGAAGCCGGTGGCGAAGTCGATCACCAGCGGCAACCGGTGCGGGAAGGGGTCTGAGCCCCTGGTCAGCCAGATGTGGCGCTTGACCGCCCGCACCGGCATGCTGAGGCCTAGAGGGGCCGCCAGCCGGGGACTCCACACTCCTGCCGTCAGCACCACCTCGGGGGTCGAGACGAACCCGTCCGTGGTGGTCACCCCCCGTACCCGCCCGTTCGCCACGGCGATGGCCGTCACCTCGCAACCCTGCACGATGGCGGCGCCTTGGCGGGAGGCGGCCCGTGCGTAGCCGAGCGCCACCGACTCGGGCGTGCAGGTGCCGTCCCACGGGCAGAAGGTGGCCGCTGCCACGTCGTGGATGCGGATTCCGGGCACCATGTCGAGCGCGGCCTCGGCGGTGATCAGTTCGGACGGGACGCCGAGCGACCTCTGCAGCGCTACTGCACGCTGGAAGGTGTCCACCTCGGACTCGCGCAGCAGGAACAGGTAGCCGTGCTGCTCGAGGTCTATGGCCGTGGCGAACTCCGTTTCGAACCGCTCGAGCCGGCGGATGTTCTCGACCGCCATCCGGATGTTCAGCTCGTCCGAGAACTGCGCCCGGAAGCCGCCGGCCGACTTGCCGGTGGAGCCGGAGCTTATGGTGTCTCGCTCCAGCACCGCCACCTCGACCCCTGCGGTGGCCAGGTGGTAGGCGGTGGACGCGCCCATGACGCCGCCACCGATGACCACCACCGCGGCGGAGGATGGGAGGTCTGCCATTTCCCCTCCGGACTGACTCGTTCAGGCGACCGGCGGGTAACGGGTGCGGGGGCCGGCGGCGGCCCAGTCCATGTGGTTGCGGATGTACTGGTTGGTGGCGTCGCTCGACGGCGAGAAGTCCCACGAGTGGAGATCGCCTACCTCCATGGCGGCGTGGACGACCCGGCGGGCTCGCTGCGAGGCGAGTACCTGTTCCCGGATGGCGTCGCTGTCCCATCGTTCTCGCACCTCGGCGGCGAAGCCCGAGGCGAGATCGGCGTGGTCGGGATCCTCTGCCAGGTTGTCCCGCTCCAGCGGGTCGGCCTCCACGTCGTACAGCTGGGCGGGGTCGGTGTCGCAGTGGATGTACTTGTGGCGCCCGCGGCGGATCATGAACATCGGGTGGGAGGTCATGACGCCCGTGTACTCGGAGGTGGTCTCGTCTACCGGGTCGCGGCCTCCCGTAGCGCTCTCCCAAAGGCTGCGTCCGGCCGGTGCCTCTGCCGGCTCCGGCCAGGGTCCGCCCCCGGTGACGACGTCGAGCAAGGTGGGCAGCATGTCCAGCAGCGAGCAGGCGTTGGGGACGGCGCGGTTGGTGATGTCGGGGCCGGCCATGATGAGCGGCACCCGCGCCGAGCGCTCGAAGAACGACATCTTGAACCACACCCCGCGGTCGCCCAGCATGTCGCCGTGGTCGCTGGTGAAGATGACCACCGTGTTGTCCAGCTGCCCGGTCTCCTCCAGGACGCGCACCAGCCTGCCCAGCCAGGCGTCCACGTAGCTCGTGTTGGCGTAGTAGGCGCGGCGGGCGTTGCGGCACTGGTCCTCGGTGTAGCCGACCGTGTCGGCTTCGATGCCGTGGCGGATGCGGACGGTGTGGGGGTCCAGCGACGCCTCCGGGGGCACGTCGGGCAGGTCGATCTCGTCGTGGTCGTACAGGTTCCACCATTCGGGGCGGGCCACGTAGGGATCGTGGGGGTGGATGAACGAGACGGTCAGGAAGAAGGGCCGCTCGTCGGTGTCGCGGGCCGTGTCGTAGAGATGGCGCACGGCTGCCGATCCGACCTCCTCGTCGTAGTCGATCTGGTAGGTGGCCAGTGCCTGGCCGGCCTCCGACAGGCTGGTCATGTTGTGCCACCACTTGCCCATCCGGTCAGCGGCCTCGTCCCAGTTGGCGGTCCAGGCGAAGTCGGCCGGGTACACGTCGGTGGTGAGGCGCTGGTTGAAGCCGTGGAGCTGGTCGGGCCCCACGAAGTGCATCTTCCCCGACAGCGTGGTGCGGTAGCCGGCCAGCCGGAGGTAATGGGCGAGGGTCGGTACCGACGCCGGCAGTTCCGAGCCGTTGTCCCACGCGCCGATCGCCGTGGCCGGTTGGCCCGTCAGCATCGAGAACCTGGACGGGGCGCACAGCGGGTAGGGGCAGTAGGCGGTGTCGAAGCGGGCGCCTCGCTCCACTAGGGCATCCATCGCCGGGGTGCGGACCACCGGGTGCTCGTAGGCGCCGGTGAACTGCGGCGCCAGCTGGTCGGCCATCACCAGCAGGATGTTGGGCTGAGCGGACGAGCCGGCCATCAGCCGAGCTCCGGGAGGAGGTAGCGGGGGCCAACCACGTTCCAGTCCATGTGGTTGCGGACGTACTCGTTGGCCGCGTCCCGCGCCGGTGCGTAGTCCCAGGAGACCGGGTCACCGGTCGCCATCGCGGCGTGGACCAGCTGCCGGGTGCGTTGCGAGGCCAGCACCCGCTCTCGGATGGCGTCGCTGTCCCAGCGCTCGGCCACCTCGGCGGAGAAGCCCGAGGCGAGATCGGCATGGGCGGGATCCTCCGCCAGGTTGATCCGCTCCAGCGGGTCGGCCTCCATGTCGTACAGGAGGGGAGGGTCGGTGTCGCAGTGGATGTACTTGTGGCGCCCGCGGCGGATCATGAACATCGGGTGCGTGGTCATCTCGGCCATGTACTCGCAGGTGGTCTCGTCGACCGGGTCCCGTCCGCCGGCGGCGCTCTCCCACAGGCTGCGACCGGCCGGTGCTCCGGCCAACTCCGGCCAGCGTCCACCACCGGCGGCGATGTCCAGAAGGGTGGGCAGCAGATCCAGCAGCGAGCAGGCGTTGGGGACGGCGCGGTTGGTGATGTCGGGGCCCGCCATGATGAGCGGCACCCGCGCCGAGCGCTCGAAGAACGACATCTTGAACCATGTGCCGCGGTCGCCCAGCATGTCGCCGTGGTCGCTGGTCACGATGACCACCGTGTCGTCGACCTGTCCCGTCTCGGTGAGGGCTTGGAGGAGGGCGCCCACCCACGAGTCGAAGTAGCTCGTGTTGGCGTAGTAGGCATGACGGGCGTTGCGGCATCCGGCCTCGTCGTAGCCGACGCTCTCGGCCTGGACGGCCCGGCGGATGCGCCGGGTGTGCGAGTCGAGAGAGTCGTGGGGCGGAACGTCGGGCAGGTCGATGTGGTCGTGGTCGTAGAGGTTCCACCATTCGGGGCGGGCCACGTAGGGGTCGTGGGGGTGGATGAAGGAGGCGACCAGGAAGAAGGGCCGCTCGTCGGCGTCGCGGGCCATGTCGTAGAGGTGCCTGACGGCGGCGAAGCCCACCTCCTCGTCGTAGTCGATCTGGTAGGTCGCCGATGCCCGGCCGGCCTCCGCCAGGCTGTCCATCCCGTGGAACCACTTGTCGATCCGGTCGTCTGACGACTCCCATTCGGGTGTCCAGGCGAAGTCGGCCGGGTAGATGTCGGTGGTCAGGCGGCGCTCGAAGCCGTGCAGCTGGTCGGGACCGACGAAGTGCATCTTCCCCGACAGCGTGGTGCGGTATCCGGACAGCCGGAGGTAGTGGGCGAGGGTCGGTACCGACGCCGGCAACTCGGCGCCGTTGTCCCAGGCGGCGATGGCCGACACCGGTTGTCCCGTCATCATGGCGAACCGGGAAGGCGCGCACAACGGCGACGGGCAGTAGGCGGCGTCGAAGCGGGCGCCCCGCTCCACCAGGCTGTCCATGGCCGGGGTGCGGACCAGCGGATGCTCGTAGGCGCCCGTGAAATGCGGCGCCAACTGGTCGGCCATGACCAGGAGGATGTTGGGTCGCATCGTCGGGCCGCCTATGACGCCACCTCCATACCCTCCTAGATCCAGTGCCGCCGGCGCTGGAACGGGTAGCCGGGGAGGGAGATCCGGCGCCGGACCTCGCCGGCGAACAGGCCGGCGAACGAGATGTCCACCCCGGCCTCGTAGGCGCCCGCCACCGCGCTCAGGAACCCGCCGTCGGCCTCCGCCGCTGCTGCGTCGCCCCCCGAACCCACCAGGGCGGACAGCACGGTCGGCGCCGTTCCGGTCTCCGGCCAGGCCTCACGGATCGCCCGGCCCTGCGTCGGGTCGGGACCGATCACCACCACCACGTCCGTCCCGAGCCCGGCCAGGGTCCCGGCAGCGCCGGAGAGGCCGGCCGGTCCGGTGGCCTGCCGGAGCCAGCCGGCCAGATCAAGGTCGTCAGCCGAACTCACCACCCGGCCGCCCGCGCCGCCGACCAGGGAGATGGACGGTGTCGAGAGGGTGAGGCCGGGGACCGCCGCCTCCAGGCCGTCGAAGGCTGCCTGCGCGTCCCAGCCGGGGCCCGGCCTCTGCCGGGCGCCCAGTTCCGCCGCCAACCGCAGACCTTCCTCCAGGGTGAGCACACCTGCCGCCTGCGCCGTGGCCAGCGCTGCCGGACCGTTCCCCACCACTGCAGCGGGGCGGATGCTGATGCTCGCCCATTGCGCGGTCAGCGCACAGGCGAGTGCATACGAGAGCGGCTGGGCCAGTGCGGGGTCGTTCAGGTGCTGGCCGGTTCCGGGCCGACCGGCGATCACATCGAGCAGCGATGCTGAGAGGGTTCCTTCCAGCGCCTCGTCGCAGCGTTCCAGCACCGCCCGCGCCACCGGCTCGCTGCGGTAGAGAGCCTCTCCCGCCGCCATCCATCGGCGGTCATGGCCGGTGTACGCGAAGGCCACCCTGGTCGTTCCGTCGCGTGTCTCTCCACTGGGCGGCTCGTAGCTACCGGCCAGGCTCCGCAGGCTCTGCCGGAGCCGGTCGGCATCCGTGAACACCACCGCGGCGCGGTGCGGTAAGTGACTCCGGGCCGTACCTGCCGTCCAGGCCAGGTCGGACAGCATCGGATCGGAGGCGGACCCTTCCTGACCATCGAGCCAGGACACGTAGCGCCTCGCCAGGTCCCGGACGGCACCCGGCGACTTGCCGGAGAGGGGCAGCAGGCGGGCACCGCGCTGCCCTGCTTCCGACACGGAGGGACCGGCCACGGCTTCCGGAAGGATCGCCGGTACCGCTTGCGGGCCTCCGGCCGGCCCGCCGGTAACGGCGCCCTCCTCGCGAGGATCCGAACCGGCGCCGTAACCCTCGACCAGGACGTGCGCGTTGGTCCCCGACAGCCCGAACGCGTTGATGCCTGCGAGAGGCGGGCGACCTGAATCGGTCGGCCAGGCTGTCCTTTGCGAAGCGATGCGCACCGGTATGCGGTCCCATTCGACGTGGGGGTTCGGGTCCCGCAGGTGCAGGAGCGGGGGAATGACACCCTGATCCATCGAGAGAACGGTCTTGATGAAGGCCGCGATCCCGGCGGCCCACTCCGCGTGGCCGATGTTCGACTTCACCGATCCGACCAGCAGGGGACGGTCTTCGCCGCGCCCGTCGCCGTATACCGCCGCCGCCGCGTTCAACTCGATCGGGTCGCCCAGTTGCGAGCCGGTGGCGTGGGACTCCAGGTAGTCCACGTGGGAAGGCGCCGCGCCCGCCTGGGTCAGGGCTTCCCTCATGACCCGCTCCTGGGCGGGGCCGTTCGGCACGGTAAGGCCGGCGCTGGCGCCGTTCTGGTTGACCGCCGACCCCCGTATGACAGCCCAGATCCGGTCGCCGTCTTCTTCCGCATCGCTCAGCCGCTTCAGGACCACCATTCCGCAGCCCTCGCCCCGTACGTAACCGTCGGCGGAGGCGTCGAAGGGGCTGCAATGCCCGGTGGGGGACAGCATCCCGATGTCCATCATGAACTTGGAGACCGGAGGTGACAGGACCACGTTCACGCCTCCGGCGAGCGCCAGGTCAACCTCACCCCGTTGGAGACCCACCACCGCCTGATGCACGGAGGCCAGCGACGAAGCGCAGGCCATGTCGACCGGCATGGCCGGTCCTTCGAGACCGAAGGCGAACGCGATCCGGCCCACGGCCACGCTTCCGGTGGTCCCTAGGTAGCTGTCGGCCCTGTTGCCGGCCTGGAGCAGATCGCGGTACTCGCTGCTACCGACTCCCGCGTACACCCCGGTGCGGCTGCCCCTGAGCCCGTCCGGATCCATACCGGCGTCCTCCAGCGCCTCCCAGGTGGTCTCGAGCAGCATGCGCTGCTGGGGATCCATCAGCTGCGCCTCGATCGGGGAGATCCGGAAGAACCGCGAGTCGAACCAGTCGATTCCGTCGACGAAAGCGCCCCGCCGGTAGGCGACATCCTCCGCGTCCGGGTCCCCGACCGCACCGCTCCATGACCCGGCGTCCTGGCGGCCGTCGGTCACCGCATCGACGCCGCCCTCCAGCATCTCCCAGAACGCCGCCAGATCGCTTGCGCCGGGAAAGCGGCAGGCCATGCCGACCACCGCGATCCCGTCCTCCTCGGTTCGGGCCGGAACGGGGGGCTCCGGTTCGGGCGTCTCGGGCGACGGGGGAGTCTCGCCGGCCGTCGCGAGTTGGCCGAGTTCGTCGGCGAGATGGCGCGACATGCTGTCGATGTCCGGATAGTCGAAGACGATGGTGTTGGAGGCGACGTACTCGCCGTCGAAAGCACGGTTCAGGCGGTTGCGCAGCTCGACCGCCATGAGAGAGTCCATGCCCAGGTCGAAGAAGCCGACGGTGGGCGACGGCGCCTTGGGCAGCCTGAGCACTGCCTGAACCTGCTCCGCCAGGAAGGAGACCAGCACTTCCTGGTGGCCCGCGGCAGGGGTACCTCTAAGCCTGGACACTATGTCCTCCGCCGCGGAAGCGTCGGCGGCGTCTCCGGCATCCGAGGACAGCAGGTCCTCCAGCAGGGAAGGCCGATCCTCGACCGCCTCCTCGAACACCGACCAGTCCATGGACATGACCACCGAGTTCGTGCTGTCCTGGCGTACCAGCCGCTCGAGCGCCCGGATGCCCTGCTGCGGTGTGAACCAGCGACCGCCGAGGGCTGCTCGTCGCTGCTCGATCCGCTCCCGCTGCTCGGCCGCCTCGCCGATGTCCGACCACGCTCCCCAGGCGATGGCCTGTCCGGCGAGGCCCTGGGCGCGACGGTGCCCGGCAAGCTGGTCGAGGA